>JAEYNY010000131.1 GCA_023412275.1 Bacillota bacterium | reverse complement strand
CTGTTGACCCATATGTGCTGCTTTTGAAACAGAATATGCTTTTTCAAGCATCTCAAAGTTGCAGCCAGGGTCGTATTTTTTAACTTTCTCAACAAGTACTGAAAAGCTGTCTATCAATGTGTCCCTCCACCTGTCAAACGACTCCTGAATGAATTACATAATTAATCTTGTTAGAATTTTACTATAGAATCGACTTTGTAGCCTTTAAGCTTATCTCTTCCATTGAGAGATATAAGCTCAATAAAGTATACTATACCTGCAACCTCTCCTCCCAGCTTTTCAATAAGTCTAATGTTAGCTTGAGTTGTTCCGCCGGTTGCAAGAAGATCGTCAACTATTAGCACTCTCTGTCCCGGCATAATTGCATCTGAATGCATTTCGAGGACATCTTTTCCGTATTCCAGATCATATTCTTCACGTACGGTTTTATATGGAAGTTTTCCTTTCTTTCTGACAGGGACAAAGCCTTTATTCATGTGGTATGCTAGGGGTGCACCAAAAATAAATCCTCTTGACTCTGAACCTACTATAATATCAAAATCTCCCATCTTTTCCGCCAGTGTCCTGAATGTATTCATACATTCTCCGAATGCTTCAGGATCCTGAAGAACTGTCGTAATATCGATAAAATCGATTCCTTCCTTAGGAAAATCCATAACATGTCTGAGTTTATCTTTAAAGTTCATAGTAAACTCCTCTCATAAATAAATATTATATCATACATAAATATATTATAAATAAATAAATTCAAGGTTACAAGGTCGTATAAATTTACTGTAGGAAAATATTATTTTTTCTGTATGTAAAAAAGGACTAAAACATAATATTATTTCCATCATGTTTTAGTCCTTTTACCTGCTTTTTAATTTTGCCGCATACAAAGTTGAATAAACAGAGTGCTCATTTGTAGTCTTTCATCGGCACTGTCCAAATGCTTGTTACTTTTTTAGGCTTCAACCGGGAATTGTGTTCTTTTTCCAAGGAGATACTCTTTCAAAAGTACATAATCTAGCGCATCTATCGCACCGCTACCGTCCAAGTCTGCAGCAGTGAGTCCATCAGCTGAAGGGAACTTTGTTATTGTTCCGAGAATGAACTGCTTCATAAGTGAAAAGTCAAGTGCATTTATGTCTCCACTTCCGTCCAAATCTCCATATACAATTTTATTTGCTTGAGTATTAAATTTCCAATTATTTACATTAAATAAATACCCGCTTCCTCCTGTAAACTTCAGATATAGGTCATGTACCCCTGTTGCACCGCTGACTGTACAGGATTTTGTTGTCCAAGTCTGCCAACCTCCGGTTCCTGCGATATTACAGGTACCAACAAGTTTTCCATCAGCACTGTCAAGTCGGATTTCTATACTACCTCCACTGGTTGCTGATGCAACACTGGCATCGAATGAAGTTGCACCGGTAGTACCAAAATCAACGCCTCTAACCTTTACCCAGTCTCCATTCTCAATATTGCATACATCACGGCCACCCGCGCTGCAATCCTCAGTATTTATACCGCTTTCCTGCGCCATGGTTTCTGCTTCATTATTAACATAAGGGTTTACATACTTCAGTTGGGTAAGACCGTCTGTTGTAATATTAGTCTTCTGCATTGTTCCGTCTGCATTGTACGTTATTTTATCTATACACACACTTCTCTGGTATGTTCTTGCATCACCGCTGGCAGCACCATTAGCTATAGCAACCGCTCTGTTGTGATAAGCTATATACCAGTTATTCTTAAATGAGAATATTGAGTGATGGTTATTGTTTCCTTCATTCAAAGGAGGATTTGCCAATACAGTTCCTTTGTATTGGAATCCTGTCATTGGGTTATCACTCATCATATAATCAATAGTAGCAGCTCCTTTTGAAAAATTCGTAGAATATGAGTAGTAATATTTACCATTATACTTATGAATCCATGAATCCTCAAAGAAAATCGGAGCCACAATCTGTGATGCGGAACCATTAATACTGATCATATCACTATTAAGCTTAATTACCCTTGTATTACCCTCGCCGTTTCCGCCAAAATATAAATAAGCTTGTCCATCATCATCTACAAAAGCACCCGGATCAAAACACCAGAATCCACTTGGAGCATTTACACCGGGAGTGCTTCCGTTTACAAGAGCTTTTCCAAGTGCATCCTTAAAAGGTCCGGCAGGACTGTCGCTTACTGCAACTCCTATTCCACCGGCGCCATTTCCAAAATACATATAGAATTTATTATTTCTGGCTACAACTACCGGAGCCCATGACAATGAGGCCCAACCGGATGCTTTAAAAACCTCTCCGTGATCCGTCCAGTTCTTCATATCATCGGTGGATATGCAAGTTATATCATTCATGATATAGCCTGGATTATTAGAATTGTATACATCATGTGAACAGTAAAGATACAACCTGCCGTTTGCTTCAATACCAGTCGGATCAGCGGTATAACGCTGATAAAAAATCGGATAATCTGCAAATACGGTATTAATACCTGAAATTGATATCAGTATACAAACCACAAGAAGAATTGACAATTTCTTAACTCTCTTACACATAAAATAAACCTCCTTAAAAATTTTTAAATCTGGGTTTAAAAATTGAAGCAATAAAATAGACTCCTATGTCACCAGTATAAAATAAATATGCGTTAATTACTTACTTTAATGGTTTTATTTTACTTTAACGTAAAGTTGGAGAAGTGTATAAATGATTCGATTTCTACTTATTAACCTCCCTTCTTAAACTTCACTAATTAAATTTTCGAATCAACGAGACACTTTACCTGATTATTATTAATGCAACAACTAATACCGCGACCCGAACAAGGAAATTTTTTAATAGGCAGGTGTAAAGAATAGGAGTAAAACGAAAAGATCGATTAGTAAATCCATTTCAATTCATTATAAAATGTAAACTGTTTCCATCTCAATATAAATTCTTTTGACTTTAGTATAATAATTTTGTGACTATTTATGGGCTGATACAAAACAGATAGTTTTTCTGTTTAACACCGTACTCCTGTATAAAATTATATCAATGATTGCTTCTAAGCTTCCATTGATATAATTTATACTATAAGTGTTAAGAAAGATGTAAATTAATTTTGTTACAGCCTCATAATTTATTATTTACCATTATATAAGCTTGTTACCTGTAATATTGTAAAACAATTTGTACGTTTCTATAACCATTATATTCGTTGATATCAATGTTGAAAATCATATCCAGTTTTATTTTATTGGTGCGCCCTGCATACATGTTTTGCAGTTCTTCATTTCCGAACCTTTCAGCAAGATATGCATCGAATTCATCAATGTTTCCAAAATATATGCAATCAGCAAAACTATTTTCGCCCTGTAGCCTAAGCTTTAGTACTTTTCTCTCGTTTCCGAATACTCCGGCTCGCTTTACTGATATATTTTTTTCTGCAAACAGAGGTTTTGTGTTTCCTTTTCCATATGGCTCTAAATAATTTAATTCCTCTGCCGTCCTTAAATTTATTGCAGATAAGGGTATATGTGCGTCAATATATATTTTAGGGATAAGGTCATCATCTGTAAGTGTAGTAATACTGTTTACTCTTTCTCGTAAAATATCAACTTTGTCAGCGTCCAGACTAAATCCAGCCGCCATTGGATGGCCTCCGAATTTAGTAAACAGTTCCTTACATTTTAAAAGTTCCTCAAACATATTATATTCTTCTATAGAGCGTCCCGAGCCTTTAACACAATTCTCACCCTTTGTAAGTATAAATGTGGGAACATTATATTTTTCTCTCACCTTTCCCGCAATGATACCGGCAATACTTTCATGAATTTCCGGCTTATATACTACCAAAACCCTGTCGCTTTTTAAATCGCTGTTTTCTATTGTTTCAATTGTCTCCTCCACGCCTTTTACAGTCATGGATTTGCGTTCATTATTAAGTTCATATAATTCAGCTGCTAAGACTTCTGCTTCTTGTATGTCGTCAGTAAGGAGTAATTTCAGCCCCTTCATAGCCCAATCCAATCTTCCGGATGCGTTAATACAAGGACCTATTATAAAACCGAGATGGTATACACCTATGCTTTTTCCCAATATTCCGGTCTTTTGCAGAAGTGCATTAAGTCCGATATTTTTTGTGTCAGCTATTACATTAAGCCCCTTTCTTACAAGAATCCTGTTTTCTTCTGTCAAATCAACTACATCACAAACAGTTGCAATTGCAACAAACTCATAAAACTCGTATTCCTCCTCCCGGGGAATACACATTTCCTCGTAAAGTACTTGTGTAAATTTAAACGCTACCCCTGCCCCGCAAAGGAGTTTAAACGGATACTGACAATCTGTCTGCTTCATATCTATAATTGCATCAGCTTCAGGGATACTGTCAGGTACATCATGGTGGTCTGTAACTATTACTGTCATGCCGGATTCTTTTGCGAATTGTATCTGCTCTCTTGCTGCGATACCGTTATCACAGGTAATAATGGTATCAATCCCGTCACTTAAAGCGTTTTCAACTAAACTGTTACTTATACCGTATCCATCAAGTATCCTGTGAGGAATAGCATAGTCAACAGTTGCCCCGCACCTAGCCAAGGCTTTATATAATATATAAGTACTTACAACCCCATCCACATCGTAGTCGCCGATTATGCGTATTTTTTTATTGAGCTTTATTTTTTCTTTAACAATTGAAACGCCTTTCACCATATCCTTCATTAGCCTGGGATCGTTTAGCCCTTGCAAATCAGCTTTTATATATTTTCTGGCATTATCTACATCCTTTATTCCCCTGTTTACTATAATTCTACAAAGAAGTTCGCTGATTCCCAATTCCTTTGACATTTTCTTAAAATCAAACTTAGGATTTTTTAGTATCCACTTTTGCAAATCCACCTGACCCCCATATATTAGTATTATTTCATTGAGACTATGAGAAGCTCAATCGCCGTTCTGTCATTCATTCTTCCGGTTTTTATAGACTCATCCAGTTCAAGGCTATAATACATGGCCTTTTCCAAAGTACTTATATGCATATTCCTGCTTAATCCAAGAACTTTAGATGCAACAAAAGGTGTTAATCCCATTTGCTTTGCAGCCGTATCCTCTCTCATTCCCTGTTGTTTGAGTAATTTCATTCTGTAAACCATTCTTATTTGTCTTACAATCATGTACATTATTTTCTGCATTGGTTCCTTCAAAAAAGCCATGTCATTTAACAGCATAAGTGCTTTTGAAATGTTTCCTTCTGCTACTGCATCTGTAAGCTCAAAAATTCTGCTTTTTATAGTAGTAGTACATACAGACTTTACATCTTCAATGGAAATATTCTGTTTTTCCCCTGTAAAATTTACAATTTTGTCAATTTCGTTTAACAGTTCTACCATAGAATATTCACTGTTCTCAACTATATATGATGCTGCAATAGTATCTATGGTTTTTTTATGGCTTTTAAAGACCTTTACCACCCATTTTACAAGGTCGGCAGGCTTCTGATAATCAAACTCAACAACAAGGCCTTTTTTCTTTATAGAGTTTACCAGTTTTATTCTCTTGTCTATTTCCTGTTCCACAAATATAAGGCATGTATAGGGGGGCATATTTTCAATATAGTCTGCAAGTTTATTGTTTTCTGATTTCTTATCAGAACCCTCACCCCCACCTTTTTTTGACTTAAAAAAGCCGGAGTTCCTTGAAATTACAAGCTTTTTATCACTGAAAACAGGCATTGTCTCACAGTTTTCTATAAGAGTTTCAGTATCTTTTTTACCTTCAAGATATATATAATTTAAATCCTTTGTTTCTTCGTTAACAATCAGGTTGGCTATAGCATTCATATAATACTTTATAAGATAATCTTCCTGACCATAAAAGAGGTATACATTTTGCAGTTTATTTTCCTTTAGTTCTTTTTTTAGTATATCAAAACTCATATTCTTCCTCTTATTATTATATTTTTAAGGTATCATTGTTCTAATATTAAACCCATTTCCATAGCTGGTAGCAATAACTGCTCCGCTTTCGTCTGTCCTAAAAAGTTTTGTTCCATTCTCTTGAAATGAATCAATGACAAATTGGCTTGGATGGCCGAAATTGTTTCGTCCTACCGAAACGACCCCATATTCCGGCTTGACCACCTTTATGTAATCAATGCTTGAGGAGCCGGGAGAACCGTGATGCCCTACTTTTATAATGTCGGCTTTTAAATCCAGACCTTGTTTTAACATTCTCTCCTCTGACGGAACTCCGCTGTCTCCTGTAAACAAAACTTTTACATTCTTATAAACTAATTTTAACACTAATGAGCTTTCATTCAAATCCTCTTGGGCAATGCTATCTATTTTATAAGGAAGGGGGTTTAATACTTCAAATATCGTTTCATTATCAAGTTTTATTCTATCTCCTTGCTTACATTTGATGACTGAAATATTTTTTTCTTTACAAATACTAATTACTTTCTCAAATCCTCGTCCATCAGTTTCAGGCACTATAACTGTCCCAACTGACAGCTCCCTTAGCACCGCCTCAAGTCCCTCCGTATGATCCGAGTGTCCGTGTGACGCAATGACCATATCAACTTTTTTCGTACCCCTATCAAGAATATATGGTACCATAACTGACTCACCTATATCAAATTCTGATTTTGAATTTGCTTCACGTCCACCTCCGTCAATTAGTATTTTTGTACCATGTGCTGTTCTTATAAATGTGCTGTCACCTTGTCCCACATCCAGAAAAGTTATTTCAAGTGGCTTAGGTATTAACGACTTAGCCCCAAACATAATAATTATCAAGATAATAATTGCTCTTTTTAAATGTTTTGTGTATTTTTTACTCTTAAAATAATTTCTGCCTTTAAATAAATAAAATATAAATAAGTAGTAAAACAAAACCATTCCAATTGTTGGTGTAGGTAATTTTAACAACGAAAATGGGATTTTAGAAGTTACTTCTGTAACAAACAATATAAAGGCCAGAAATGTGTTATTAATGTATCCGATAATAACCGCCAGATATATATTAAGTAAACCTGTAAAAACCATAATAAAACCTATTATTGTTACAAATTCAACCAACGGTACAACCAGGATATTAGAAATAATAGAAAATGTTGAAAAGTTGTTAAAATAATATAGTGTAACAGGTATTACTCCTATCTGGGCAGCAATTGTTGCTGCAAGAGTATCTGAAATTACGTCGGGGATATATCTACATTCTGTAAAAGGTTTAATTTGCGGGTAAAACATAACCAAGGACAGTGTTGCACCGAATGATAGCTGGAATCCTATATCAAATAGCGTATAGGGATTAATTATCAGTAAAATAAGCGCCGAGGCTGAAATACTTGTATATATATCCGGTTCCCTCATTATGATTCTACCTGTCAGAATTATTATTCCCATAATAACAGCCCTGACTACCGAAGCTGAAAAACCCGTAACAAATACAAATAATACAAGTATAAAAATAGTAATTATATTTGCTTTCAAACTACTCAATCTCAACTTTTTGAAAATAAAAGTAAATGGCAAAATTATAAAGGCAACGTTCATTCCTGAGGCTACCATTATGTGAGTAAGTCCGGCTTTACTGAATGCAGTAAAGGCATTTTCATCCAAGCCGTCCTTATATCCTATGAGCATACCTTCCAGCAGTCCTGCCTGATTTTTATCAAGAGAATAACTGATTATGTCAATAACTTTATTTTTTATTGCATATCCTATTCTATTTAAGTAGCCTCCGCCCTTTTGATCTGAAAGCTGAATATCTGATGTACCATTTAAGTATATCCGTCCTGAAACCCCTATAGATGCTAGATATCTTCTATAATCAAAGCCTCCTGGATTGGTTGCAGGCTTTGGCTTTTCAACAACCCCTGTTAAACTGATTTTTGCTCTGTAGCCTATTTTTATGTTAATATTGTTTACATAAACCAAAATCTTGTTTTTAACCTTGAAATTCTTATTTTTATAAACTACAGATTCCGTTTGCAAAATAAAATTTGTCTTTCCATCTTCCGAATTCTGAACTTCACTATCAATAAAACCCTTTACTTCTATGGGGTTATCGTAAAATTGATTAAAGCTTCCGGTGTAGCGATATTCTGCATTATAGAAAAACATTCCTCCGACTATAAAAAAAGAAAGCGAGATACAAATTACAGTTTTTAAATTTCCGAGTTTTTTAAGAAGACAAATTATAGTTAACAAAATCACAGAAGAAATTATAAGAAAAGGATTCAATCCAATACTGCTTAAAAGAAGTATTCCTAAAATAAAGGATACAGCAAAAAGACAGAGCGGTTTTTTGATATTCAAAACAACCTCCATATTAAGTTTTTAAAAGTAAAAGTTAAGAATTAAAAGTTGACATAGACCACAAAAACGTCTTATAAAAGACGTTTTTGTGGTCTATGATAAGATTTAAATTACTCTTTTTGCACCAATGTAAGTTCCCCGATATTCAGATAAACTCTGAATAAGCACTTTTCCATTGGAAGTTGATGCATGAATAAATTGGTTGTTACCTAAGTAAATACCTACATGGTCTATAGCACCAGCTGATTTTCTGGAAGATGCATCAAAGAACAACAAGTCACCAGCCCTTAAAGCTGCCTTAGAAACCCTTGTGCCATTTGAGTACATGCTTGATGCTGAGCTGTTTAGGCTAACGCCAAAATTCTTATATACGTAGCCGACATAGCCAGAGCAATCAAAGCCGCTTGGACTTTTCCCACCATAAACATACCTTACACCAATAAACTTCTTTGCATATGCAATTACCCTGCCAACCAGAGAATCATCCTCATCGCTGACAAATGTTGCAGCTTCCGTAGAACGGGAAGTTTTTGTTGAATTCGCCGCTGAAGAAACAAATTTCTTTGAAACGTATCCAACCTTTGAACCTACTTTAATCTTGTGCCATTCACTGAGAGTATCCAGTATTTGTACATCTGTTCCTCTTTTTAGAGAACTAATTACCTTGCTGCTTGTACTGGCACTTTCTCTGAAATTGACACCATTAGCATTAATACTTCCTTTTGTGGTCATAACCTTTATGTAGTCATCATTTACCCAACCGGTCTTTCCATCAAAAGAAATCTTGTACCAACCGCTAGACTTATCAAGCACTGAAACTCTCTCATTGGAAAGTTTAGTGATGACACTTGCTGAAGTATTAGGGTCTTTTCTTACATTGACGCCAGTACCCTGAATCTGGGCTGACTGCGAAGCAGCCATTGCAGCAGAGCATACTAACACAAGTGAAAAGGCGAAAATACAACCGACAAGTACCTTGGTAATCTTACCTGTCATTGGCCCCTCCTATAGTAGCGCTTCCGAAGTTAGCTGACGGGCTCGGGCAATAGGACCTCCCTACCATTCATTAAAATAATAAAGAATGGATTAACCCCAAATCTTGGTTCCTCCGTACCTCTTTCGAGGATTCAGCTTATTAATTTCGTTATTATTATATTTAATTTATTACAGTTTGTCAAACTTTTAGTAATAAAACAGCAATTTTTTGGTAATATTTTTGTAATATTAATGATTTTTTACACTTTCTTCCACATAATCAAAGCATGTTCAGTTATTTTGTGCAAATCATAAAAGGTGTCAAATTCATATTCGGTATAGCCACATTTTTCCCAGAATTTTAAACCACGTATATTATTTTTGCTTACCGAAAGACAAACAGTATTCACATTGTATGAATTTCTAAAATAATTTTCAAGAATATTAATGACTTTTTTACCATAACCTTTAGATTGGTACGGCAAGTCAATAGCTATTGAATTTATCCATAGAATATTTTCCTCCAGAGACAACGAACCTTTTACCAGACCTATGGATTTGTCGATTATAAAAGAATCCTTTTTTTCTAGAAAAATATCCAAAAAGAATACATTATTTTGAGATATAAACTTAAAAAGTTGACTGGAAAATACATCATAGCTTATAAAACTATAAACACCTGTTGCATATTTAAAGCCATCTGTATTTTCGTATATTGAATATATATTTTTAATACTTCCGTAACTAATATTTTTTAAATGTAAATCATCAAACAATATATCTATCTTTAGCATATTACCATATCCTAACTGAACAAAAAGGTTTAATACACTGAATTATACCAAATAGTTCAGTATAAAGAACAGCATAAATTAGGAAATATTTGACACAAAATATAAATACCTTTATTTTTATTATATAAGCAATATTAACATTTTACAAAAGACAGAGAGGAACAAAAAAATGTGTAAGGTATTTAACGAACAATTATTTGAATGTTCTTTTATAACTCTAAAACTGTTACTGGAAGTGTTTAAAAAAAATCTGATAGATATAACTGATTTTAAGAGCAATACCGAACTCAAAATCAGTTATATCCAAAGTAACCTTAAGCATATAAATCAAATTGAAAGAAGATCATTGATTGAATGTGTAATTCATGAATGTATTGAAATTAATCGCAGTTGTTAATTAAAACTGTAAAATTGCAAAATTAAGTCATCTAATCTTTTACTAATTCTAAGAATGTCGTGTTTCGCCCATGGTTCATTATCCAACAAATCATAAAGCTGCTGCTTAAGACACTCGACTTCTTTGTTAAGTGTATAAATATTTGTTTGCATTATGTAACCCCACTTCTTTTCTTTGGTAAAATATATACTTATTTACCATTATTTTGTATTCAAGTAAATACATATCCTAAAATTTGTAAGTTTGCATTAACTTTTTTGATAAAACCAGTTTACTTTTTAATCGATCAGTAGTATATTAAAATAAAATAGTTTGAAATTCAAATTAAGTGAGGATTAAGAATCATGAACTCAGAAACAGAAAATAGTTTACTTATTGTAGATGAACTATTTAGAAAGCTTTTTGATAAGTACAATAAACTTGAGAGTAAGAAATTTTTTAGTAAGTCCCTTGATGATCTTACTGTTATCGAAATCAATACTATAGTTGTCATTGGTCGCGGTGAGGAAGACAAAAAGATGTCAGAGATTGCAAATACTTTGGGCGTCACTTTTGGTACTCCTACTGTTACTGTTGACAGGCTAATTAAAAAAGGTTATGTCATAAGAAGGCGTGACAAGGAAGACAGAAGGCAAGTTTTTATTTCTCTTTCTGAAACCGGGAAAGATGTTTTTGAATCAATTATTATTATTAGGAATATACTTGCTGAAAAAATATACGGTATTCTTAGTGAGAACGAAAGAAAAGCCCTGATTAATATACTTTCATCACTTGATTCACACTTTGATGATATTTTTTCATTTAAGAATAAGTAGTTTTTTTTTGTCGAAATACTTTGAATTTCAAATTATTTAAATTTACAATATTCGAGGTGGTGAAGTAAAAATCAAATGAACATCTATCCAGAGAAAAAGGAGGTAACAATTATGCAAAAACTGAAAAAGTACAAGAAATTTGCCGTAGTCATTGCAGTTATATTAATTCCATTGGTCTACAGTTTCTTCTATCTCGATGCCTTTTGGGATCCATACAGTAAACTTGATAAACTTCCTGTAGCCGTGGTAAATCAAGATAACGGAGCAACTATAGGCGGCGAAAACAGAAATCTTGGAAAAGAAATTACAGACAATCTAAAAACCGATAAAAACCTTAAATGGGTTATTACGTCAGAATCTGATGCTAAGGACGGTTTGGAAAACAAAAAATATTATGCAGTAATTAATATACCTGGTGATTTCTCCAAAAATATTTCTTCAGCAGCCGACAGTGATAAGTTGCAAGGTAATTTGACATATACTGTTAATGAAAAGAGCAATTACCTTGCAAGTCAGGTGTTGAGTAGGGTAACATTAGAGTTTAAGGATAAAGTCTCCAAGTCCGTTTCTGAAGAAATCGTAGGAACCCTTTTAGATCAGATAAAGGACCTTCCTAATAGTCTCAAGGAACTTGATAATGGTTTAAAGGAAATAAAAGACGGAGCTGAACTACTCTACGACAGCAATAGTAAAATTGTAGACGGTCAGAAGAAATTTAATGACGGTGTCAATAAGCTAAACAACGGTCTTGCAGAAGCCAACAATGGTTCTACTACTCTGGCAAAAGGTTCAAAACAGCTCAGTGATGGTGCAGAACTTTTCTACAGGAGTTTATCCGGCGGTTCTGATAAAATAGCCGGTTTGGTTAACGGTTCAAATACGTTTATGTCAGGCTTTTCAATTCTGAATTCAGGTTTAAACCAGTTGAATTCAGAAATTACTACAGCGGCTCCGGAGATTCCTCAGCTGACTAAAGGAAGCTCGGACTTAAACAGCGGAATACTGTCCTATACATCAGGTGTTGACAAGTATATCGAATCTGTAAACAAGGTTTCTCAGGCTCAATCTGTATTGGCGACCTCTATTCAGAAATATGTAGCAAGTCATCCGGAAGCCATGACAGACCCCAATTTCAAGGCTGTAATCGCTACTCTGGAGACCTCAAAGTCTGCTCCCGAACAGCTCAAAGCCGGCGGAGAACAATTATCTTCTAATGGAAAACATCTTGCTGACGGTTCAGGGGAACTTGTAGTAGGAGTCTCCAAGTTGGCTACAAAAATGGGTTCTGTATCTCAAGCTGTAGGTAAACTTGCTTCAGGATCAAATGAATTGTATAAGTCATACCCAATGATTAATCAAGGTATACGTGATACTGCCGGTAGCATAAAAACTGCCTCTGATAAATCCAAGGAACTTGCTTCCGGTGCTTCAGCAGTTAAAGCCGGAGTTGAAAAACTATCAGGTGGAGTTTCTGCACTTGCAGCCGGTAGTGAGGAATTATCAAAGAATTCCGGTGTTATCCTTGATGGTGAAACAAAGATTCAGGATGGTTTAGGCAAACTTAAGGATGGCGTAACAGAAGCAAGCAGCGGCGTATCCTCTTCCCTTTTAAAAGCTGACGGTAAATTAAACGGTACAGACGGCTTAAAGGAATATGCAGCAGATCCTGTAAAAATTACAGAAAAGAAGGTTTACGGTATTCCTGACTATGGTACAGCCTTTACACCTTATTTTGTGTCGTTATCACTTTGGGTTGGTGCATTGCTGATGTTCTTCTCAATTTATCTAGACCCGGAAGTAAAATTCCGCAAGATTTCAGAAGCAAGTGGCGTAATAAGATTTTTTGCATATACTTTCATAGGCATTGCACAGGCCCTTGTTTTAGACCTTGTTATCGTAAAAGGTTTACACTTGGAAGTTGCTAATATGGGACTTTTTGTACTGACAAGTATAGTAATTTCATTGGCATTTACATCAATTATGAGATTTTTAATTGTACAATTAAAAGATGTAGGCAAGTTCCTAGCAATTCTGTTATTGATATTGCAGCTTACTTCCTGTGGAGGAACCTTCCCTATGGAACTTGTTCCACGATTCTTTAAAGTGCTTAATCCGTTCATGCCAATGACATATTCGGTTAATGCATTAAGAGAAGTAATTGCAGGTATTAACAACGGATACTTGGCATCGAGCCTTATTGTTTTAGCTGCCATCGCCGTAGGATTCCTAATACTAAACCTTGTTTCTTCTAAGTTGAGATACGGAAGTATTTCTTCTGATTCTGATGATTTTGCTAAAATATCAGAAGAAGTTTCAGCTTAAATAAGATAAATTCTAATAATTTTCAAAATCCGTAAACTGACATAGTTTTTAAACTATGTCAGTTTTTTATTGGAAGCATATCTTTGCTTTATTTTTAGCAAAATACTAATAAAGGTATTCACATTATTATATAGCCAAGATCTGGCAGACGGAGGTATGAGCAATGAGAAACAGAAAAATAGATGATGACTCACTTTTAACCGTTTTTGAGCGAATTGTAAATAGTATTCCAATAAGATTTCAAAGTAATACCAAAGAGAATACCTATGATGACAGTAAAATGTCTGAGGATGATATCGAAAAATTCCGATAGGCTGTTAATTTTAAGGGGTTGTCTAAAAATAATTTTATATGGGAGTACAGCCCCTTTTCTCTTTTTTATTAAATTATATTCACATCTATCTTGACAAATATGTATTCTATTTTATATTCTTTTGTTATAAGAAAATAATATTCGTTTTAGATATAATTCGATTAATTTTATATGAGGTGATTATATGTCATGGAAAATTGAAACAAAATGCCTTCAGGAAGGCTACAAACCAGAAAACGGTCAGCCACGTGTACTTCCTATTTATCAGAGTACAACCTACAAATATGACTCAACTGAGCATGTTGCCAAGCTTTTTGACTTATCTGTTCCGGGGCACATGTATTCCAGAATCAGCAATCCTACCGTTGAATGCGTTGAAAACAAGATTGCTGCACTGGAAGGCGGTGTCGGAGCTCTCTGTACCTCGTCAGGGCAAGCAGCTTCTCTCATATCAATTCTTAATATCTGCCAAGCAGGAGATCATTTTGTCTGCTCCGGAACAATATATGGAGGAACAATAAATCTCTTCGGCGCCAGCTTGAAAAAACACGGTATAAACGTAACTTTTGTTGATCAGGACAGTTCGGAAGAAGAAATTCAAAAGGCTTTCCAGCCTAATACAAAAGCTCTGTTCGGTGAAACAATTGCAAATCCTAAAATCAGTGTACTTGATGTTGAGAAGTTTGCTAAAATAGCACACAAAAACAATGTTCCACTTATAATAGACAATACCTTTGCAACACCAATCCTATTAAGGCCTATAGAATATGGTGCGGATATCGTAATACATTCCACTACTAAATACATGGATGGACATGCCGTAAGCATTGGCGGAGTTATAGTTGACTCAGGCAACTTTAACTGGGATAATGGCAAATTCCCCGGTTTAACAGAACCTGATGATACTTACCATGGTATGGTTTATACAAGGGACTGCGGTAAAGCTGCATACATAACCAAAGCAAGAGTACAGCTTATCAGGGATTATGGCTGCTACATGTCTGCTAATAATGCATTTTTACTAAATCTCGGACTAGAAACCCTTCACTTGAGAATGGAACGCCATTGCCAGAACGCTGAAAAAGTAGCAGAGTATCTTTCAACAAGCGACAAAATAATATCTGTAAGCTATCCTACTCTAACAAGCGATCCATATCACTCACTTGCAGAAAAATATCTTCCAAAGGGTTGTAGCGGAGTTGTGTCCTTCAGAATTAAAGGTGGCCGAGAAGGTGCAGTTAAGTTTATGGATAAGTTAAAGCTTGCAGCTATAGTAGTTCATGTGGCTGATTGCAGAACAGCGGTACTGCACCCTGCCAGTTCCACACACAGGCAATTGAGTGATGAACAGCTTGTACAGGCTGGAATAGATCCGGGCCTTATCCGTTTTTCCGTAGGTATTGAAAATGTCGAAGATATAATAGCAGACATAAAACAGGCCTTGGAAGATTACTAATTATATATATTTAGTATGGATAATACTGCTTATAATTAATTGCAGTGTTATCCATATTATTTTGTAACAGCCAATATTTTAATGAGGTGTTAATATGCAATTTACTTTTGACGAATTAGATAAACAAATACTTGAAATAATACAGGAAGACCCCGTAATTTCTAACAAAGACCTCGCCGAAAAGGTTGGCCTCTCTCCTTCTGCATGTCTCAGCCGTACAAAGAGACTAAAGGAAATAGGTGTTATAAAAAAGTTTGCAGCAGTTATGGATGAAAAAAAGCTGGGATATGAAGTAATAGCATTTACTTTTGTAAACCTTTCACCTCATACCAGAGATATAACTAATTCTTTCTTGTCAAAAATCAATGAAACGCCTCAAATACTTGAGTGCTATAATATTACTGGCAGCTGGGATTACCTGATTAAAATTGCTGCTCACAACCTAGCTGATTGCCGGGACTTTCTTATCGATACTCTTCTTTCATTTCCGGGCGTAAATAAAATTGAAACCAGTATGGTTCTAAGCACTGATAAGCAGAGTTTCTGCCTGCCGGTGGATTCAGTTGATCAAAAACAGAGCTAGTTTGTTGACCTGTAAAATGATATACTAAATATAATTGGGAAAATAAGTTGCAATTATTGCAGCTTTATTTTTTGCAAATTGCGTTTTTTAAAATATGCATGTCAGGAGCTTTAAAAATGCCATTTGATGGAATAGTAACAAAATGTATAGTCAGTGAACTAAATGATTTACTTTCAGGAGGTCGGATAGACAAGGTATTCCAGCCTGAGAACGATGAGATAGTTTTGTTGGTACGTTCAAAAGGTCAGAATTACAGACTTGTTGCAAGTGCAAATGCAAGTAATCCAAGACTTCATTTAACAACCTTGCAAAAGGAAAATCCTGCTACCCCCCCTGTTTTTTGTATGCTTATGAGAAAACATGTTGCTGGCGGAAGGCTTTTGGATATAAGCTTCCATGATTATGAACGTGTAATTACATTAAATATAGAGTCTGTCAACGAGCTTGGAGACCTAACAGTAAAAAAGCTTGTTGTAGAGATCATGGGCAAGTACAGTAATATTATCCTACTTAATAGTGAAAATAAAATAATAGATTCCGTTAAGCATGTTGACAGCGATATAAGCAGTGTCAGAGAAGTTATGCCTGCCAGAATTTATATACTGCCTCCTGCTCAGAATAAAGAGCTTCCTGAGAATATGGAAGTTGATAAAATTTTCAATGAGGAAAACATCGAAGGGGCCAAACATCCGGAAGGTTTGATTTTAAATACTATTAAGGGATTTAGTCCTTATACCTGCCGCGACATATGTGCTGCTGCAGGGGTTCAACCAAAAACTCCTTTAAATGAGTTAAATGACTCTGATAAAGAAAAAATTAAGGTTGCCCTTGCAAATTATATTGACAAAATTAAAAGCAATAATTTCTCACCCTGTATTGTTTATGAAGATAAAAGCTTGTTAAGGCCAATTGACTTTTATTGTTTTGAGCCTTCAAAAGAGGTTTTCTACAAAAGCTATGACCTTTTGTCTACAGCTCTGGACCAATACTACATGCTGCGTGATACCAATGAACGTCTTGGTCAGAAAATGGGTGATGTTTTAAAGGTTGTCAAAAATGGTATTGAAAGATGCCAGAAAAAGGCCTCAATGTTTAATGAAAAACTTAGAGAAGTAGCGGACAGAGATAAACTCCAATTATACGGAGAGTTGATTACTGCAAATATATACTGCATACCTGAAGGTGCAAAATCAGTGAGTGCACTGAATTATTACAGTGAAAATGAAGAATACGTTGATATTCCTCTAAACGAGTATAAATCTGCTCAGGATAATGCTCAAAAATATTTCAAACAGTATTCAAAGGCAAAAAGTACTCATTTAAATGTAACCAAACAGCTTGAGGAAACCTTGTCAGAGCTTGAGTACCTTCAAAGTGTTCTAGCAATGCTTGAAAATTGCAGTTCAAGACAGGAAATCGATGAAATAAGGCAGGAGTTAATCGACCAGGGTTATATTAGAAAGTCATTGAAGAATGTCAAAAAAAAGCAGGATAAGCCGTCTTCCCCTCTGGAATTTGTATCTAGTGACGGATTTCAGATTTTAGTGGGCAAAAACAATAAACAGAACGACTTGCTTACGCTAAAGACAGCAGCTTCTAATGATTTATGGCTTCATACCAAAAACATACCCGGTTCACACGTTATTATCAGGACTGAACGCAACACCGTTCCGGATTCTACATTGTTGGAAGCAGCAACCCTTGCAGCATATCACAGCAGTGCAAAAATGTCTTACAATGTTCCTGTAGACTATACCACTGTCAGAAATGTTAAAAAACCTTCCGGTGCAAAACCGGGAATGGTTATATATGAGAATTTTAAAACAATTAATGTTACACCTGAAGAAGAATTGGTAATTAAAATAATTAATAATAAAAATACTCTTGGTAAGTAGGATTGGGGGACTCATT
>JAEYNY010000108.1 GCA_023412275.1 Bacillota bacterium | reverse complement strand
AGCCGAATTTTCTGGCTATGCTGATTCCACTATCCAAATTTTCTGTTACTACAACCCTTCCCAACAGGTTTAGAACAATCCCGTTATATGCCGGATCGCTGGTTACTAGGTCTGAAGCAACACCACAAAAGCCCTGACAACCTTCCAATTTCCGTAAAGTACTATCGTCAAGACGTTTTCCTTTAACAGATGTGATAGGCAGAAAAGTAGCTCTTCCCACTCTATTCCTTTTAAGGAATTCTATGGCTTTCTTTGCATCATCTTCAGATGATGTAACTATGTTCTGCAATGCACTGCCAAGAGTCATTTCTATAGCTGTTTCATATTTCTTATCTACTTCTACCAACTGTGCGATTGTGCCGTGTATCCCTTTGCCCAAATCCGGTGATTGCCTGCAGGCAGTCATTACTTCCTTTACACTTCTGCTGTATCCCTCCATACTGTTTTCCATATCTTTAAGCATCTTGTGTCTGGAGGTTTTTACCTGAATATCAGTCCTTACATTTCCGTGCTGTTTTTCCAGTTCAGCCAGAGTTCCTTTAAGTTCTGTCTTCTCGTTATTTAATTCATTTATTTTTTCACTTGAATGTTTTATAAGAGTGGAAGTATTTCTTATACTTTCAATCAAGTCCTCTTTTTTCATATTGTCCTTGTCTTTTTCAAGCTTCAAGGAGTAAATTTCTGTACCTATGGAGTTTTGCCTTTTTCTCATGTTTTCTATATGATTTTTTATATTATTTATCTGAGTCCTTTTGTCAGATTGAATATCAAGCTTGTCCATAATACCGGATTTTAGCATTTCAATGTGTCGTTCACTTTCATCCAGAGTTGACAGAATTTCGTCAAGTTCAGATTGATATTTTTCAAGTTTTTTGGAAAAATCATTATACTGGCCATTTAAGTATTCTATTTTTTTCTGGCGGCTCTTCTCTTCTGTGTCTAATAATTCTAGTTTTGAACTGATTTCTGAGGTTTCTTCCTTTAATCGTACAATGTTCCCATCAAGGCTGTTTATTTTTTCATTTTTTAGCTTAACCTCAGAACTGTTCTTTTCAAGATTTGCCTCAATAATATAGAACTTTCCTCTTGCTTCTGTTATCTGCTCATCAAGATTTTTAAGGAGTTCAGTCTTTTGTTGATTTTGAGTAGTAATACTCCTCAGTCTTCGCTCTTCTGCCTCTATATTATCTCTTATATCTTTAAATTGGTTCTCATACTCTTTTATTTTTTCCTTTAACTTGTCTATATTATTAAGATAGACATTAACTTCGAGCTCTTTAAGGTTTTCACGTAAGGTAAGGTATTTTTTGGCTGCTTCCGACTGTTCTCTTAAAGGCTCTAATTGAGACTCAAGTTCATTAATAATATCATTTATGCGTACAAGGTTTTGTTCAGTAAGGTCAAGCTTTCTCTCTGCATCCTGTTTTCTTACTTTATATTTCATTATACCGGAGGCCTCTTCAAAGATAAGCCTTCTGTCTTCTGATTTGGTACTGAGTATTTCATCAACTCTACCCTGTCCGATTATTGAATATCCGTCCCTGCCTATTCCTGTATCTAAAAACAGTTCATGTATATCTTTAAGACGACATGATGTCTTATTTATGTAATATTCACTTTCTCCCGAACGGTATACTCTTCTTGTAATGGTTACTTCACTGTAGGACACCGGAAGATAATTATCATCATTATCAATAGTCAATGATACCTCTGCAAACCCAACCGGTTTTCTGTGTTCAGTACCTGCAAAAATTACGTCCTCCATCTTGCTTCCTCTTAATGTTTTTGCACTCTGTTCACCGAGTACCCATCTAACAGCATCACCGATATTGCTTTTTCCGCTACCATTGGGCCCTACAACTGCTGTTATACCGCTATTAAAATCAAGTGATATTTTATCTGCAAATGATTTAAATCCTTGTATTTCAAGTTTTCTTAAATACATGCCGCACCCCTGTAATTGATTAAGCGTAGTAAATTTTCTTTTGTATATGCCAAATATAAATATTAAGTCATTTCTAAAAAAGAAATGACTTAATATTCAATAATTCTAGCATACTTTGTGATTTATTGGAAGGTTAACATTTTTATTTAATTTTTATTTAATTTTCATAACTTTCCTTGCTATTGCTATTCCTGCTTTGTAAAGTATACTTTCCATTTCCTTACTTACGGTTTTTAGTTCAGATCTTATACTAATTTTTTGAGGGCAGTGGCTTTCACATTTTCCGCAGTCTTTGCACTGGGAAGCATAGGAAGGCTGTGCTGCAATTGCTCCTAGGTTTCTGTAATATTGAAATCTTATTCCCTTATCCCTAATAAGATATTTATCATTATAATGGGAAAAACATCCGGGTATATCAACTCCTGCAGGACATGGCATACAGTAGCCGCAAGCCGTACATGGTATTTTCGTCCTTTCGTGCAATATCCTTTTGACATTATCAAAAACACCAAGTTCTTCATCCGTAAGGGAATTGGCATACGAATCCGAGGCTATCCTAATATTATCCTCAACCTGTGCCTCATCACTCATTCCCGACAAGACCACATTTACCTGGGGATGATTCCAAATCCATCTCAAGGCCCATTCTGCCGGAGACCTGTCACGGTTACATTCTGCAAATGCCTTTTTTACGTCTTCAGGCAGGTTTGTAACCAACTTTCCTCCTCTTAAAGGCTCCATAACAATTACAGGAATCCCCATCTCATTTGCAAGAATTAATCCGTCCTTTGTGGCCTGATTATTTTCATCCATATAGTTATATTGTATTTGACAGAATTCCCAGGGGTATGCCCTCAGAATCTGTTCGAAATCATTTTTAGCCCCGTGAAAGGAAAACCCAATATTTTTTATTGTACCTTTTGCTTTTAGTTCTTCTATCCAGGTCAACACACCTATATCTACAAGTCTGTCGAAGCCCGCTTTGTCTGTTAGCATGTGAAGCAGATAATAGTCAATATAGTCCGTCTGAAGGCGCTCCAATTGAGTATTGAATATTTTTTTTGCATTATCAAGATTCTTTACCATAAATGGGGGTAATTTTGTAGCTACTTTGACCCTTTCACGATAGCCTCCGGTCAAAGCCTTTCCCAATAGACTTTCACTTTTACCTCCGTGATAAATATAAGCTGTATCGAAATAGTTTACGCCTTTTTCTATAGCATTGTGTATCATCCCAATAGCTCTTGGTTCATCTATTACCCCTGCTCTGGTTGGAAACCTCATACACCCAAATCCCAGAATAGATAGTTCTTCTCCGTTTTTTTGATTTATTCTTGTTAGCATGACGTATCTCCCTCAACTTTCACTTTCAACATAAATTCATATCCCTTCGGGGCATTTGAACTTGTATAGTCAAAACAGGCTGTTTTACCCTTATGCTCAATTGAAAGCCATAAATGGCATAAAGCAATTCCCGTATCTATTTGATTCATTTTATTAAAAAGAGGTGCTTTCAATAAGCTCAGCTTTTCACGGCAAATAATGATTTCATTCGTATTACCGCTAAAAAACCATGGCTGTGAGTTGGATGCCGATGGTGCAAGTCTGGCCGCTTCCAGCAACTGGTCTGCACCGCTAATTGATGTTATTTCTGAAATGCTCTTTCGTTTAAATTCAGAATTATCAGCCCTGTGCAACTTCTCCTGCGTAGTGCCGAAGGCAAGCATAATAACAAATTCCAGACCATTTTGCAAAGTCGGAACTTCTTTAGAAGGCTTTGCCATACCCAACCAACAACTTCCCAAATTTATTGATGAAAGATACAAGTCAACCTGTTGAAGCATGAAGCCTGCATTCAACAAATACCCCTCTTTTTTTTCGGAATAAATTAAAATGTAATGAGGAGCCTTAATAGGTAGTATATTTTTTACTTTGTCATCGGTGAGAAAAGAAAATTCACACTTTATACCTGGTATCAGTTGCTTAACCTTATCAGCAAAGTTCTTTATTTCTAATAGCTTTTCACCCGTCAGGGATGTCATATCATATTTTCTGACAGATTTTCTGGTAAAAATCGTTTTGTAGAGTTCTTCGTTAATCATACAACTTGCCTCCAATTTATTGAATAAATAATAGATCTATCCATCAGTAACTTATAGTTCAGCCTAAATTAGTATATTTATAGTTTTCAGTATATATTTCTAATTTTGGAGTGTCAATAAAAAAGGACTGTAATTTCCCAGGTTAATTTACATAAAATTTAGAAATGTAACCAAGTTAAGAAAATGTGCATAAAATATGATGGAAATATTTTTTTAAGGAGGTCATAATGCAAAATTATAATTGTAATGATTACATGCAAATGATGAATGTCCCCAGCCAGTATTCACCCATGATGCAGATGCCCCAGGATCAGCTACAGACCATGTTTCCCAGATGTTACCATATTGTAATGCCCGAAGTTGAGCGTATGTGTGATAGAATGTGTGCACAATACGGACCTATGTTTAACCCGAGCCGTCAAATGCTGGACTCCATGGTCGATGATATCGATAATAGGGTTGGTGCAGATGTTGATATGGACTATCAGGATTTTGATGGTTGTGAAAACAGACAATTTGTAGTAGGTGGATTTGGAGGAGGCAGAAGACGTTTCAGACGCGATCTCATAACAATTCTCTTGCTTAGGTCACTACTTGGGAGAAGACGTCCTCATTTTGGGGGTTTTGAGGGTTTCGGTTTTTAATTAGTAATAAAGTTAATCTCTAAGACAGGTACTCTTCAGTTAACGAAGGCTGCCTGTTTTTTATAACCTAATGACCGTGAAATTGCAATATCTTATCTAGTACAATATGTTTTATTTGTCACATTTTTCTAATGGAAAATAATATAATAGTATTAGCATATATTTTTGGAGTACTTATATTTATGAACTATAACTATATTCCCACAGGACAACACCAATTACCTCCTCTGCCGTACTCTTACAACGCACTTGAGCCTGTTATAAGTCAAAGAACCTTGAGGATACACCATGATAAACACCATAAAGCCTATATTGACGGATTAAATAAAGCAGAAATCAATCTTTCAGATGTCAGGAAAAAAAGTGACTATGAATTTATAAAGTACTGGGAAAATGAGTTGGCGTTTAATGGATCAGGTCATATTCTCCATAGTATTTTCTGGACTATTATGGCACCACCGGGTATGGGAGGAAATCCCGGTATGCAAACTGTCAATTATATAAATAACTATTTTGGTAACTTTAGTGCCTTTAAGGAACAATTTACAAGTGCAGCAGAAAAAGTGGAAGGTTCAGGATGGGCTATCCTCATTTGGCAGCCTGCATGGAGAAGACTTGAAATCCTTCAGGCTGAAAAGCACCAGAATCATACTCAATGGGGAGGTATCCCAATTCTGGTTTGTGATGTTTGGGAACATGCATATTATCTGGACTATCAGAACGAACGGAAAAAGTTTATAGACTCATGGTGGGGAATTGTAAATTGGAATGAGGTGGAAAACAGGCTGATTTTCGCCTCAAACGGTCAATTGCCATTAACAACAATAAATACAATGGGTTATAAAAACCCATAAAAAAAGGCCCGCTGTATAAGCGAGCCTTTAATTTCAATAAACTGAATTATCGAGGTTGTATGTAGAATTTTATAGCTGTTCTTTCTTCTCCATCGATATTTACTTCAGCAAATGCAGGAACTGCCACTAGGTCAATTCCATTTGGTGCTACAAAACCTCTAGTTATTGCTATTGCCTTGACTGCCTGATTTACTGCTCCGGCTCCTACTGCCTGAATCTCTGCATAATTGTTGTCCCTCAAAACTGCAGCCAATGCTCCAGCAACTGATTTGGGTTGTGAATTAGCTGAAACCTTTAGTACTTCCATATTATACATCCTCCTAAAAAAATGCTTTAAAAAAAGCAAAAAAATAAAATATAATTGTATTTATATCTATTCTATATATTTCATCGAATTCCTGCTTTTTACATTTAAAATTTTTTAAAAAATTTTGTTTATTTATTTATGTTCCTATAATTTCGAATTTTTCGACATTAAGCTTCTCCATAATCC
>JAEYNY010000060.1 GCA_023412275.1 Bacillota bacterium | reverse complement strand
TGACCAATTACAGTTGACTTCCAAAACTGACAGTCTGAAGATGCAGGATCTCCAAAATCAGTTGGATGCCGCACAAAAGCAACTGGAAGACTATAAAATTTTCTCGTCAATAGCCGGTACCGTTACGGCTCTGGCATATAAAACTGGAGACAGTGTAAAATCCGGAGATACTCTAATTAGTATACGTGACTTTAATCAAATGCAGTTTGTTATTCCTATAGACGAACTTGATATATCAAAAATAAAAGTCGGTCAGAAGGCAACTGTTACAGTAGACGCACTGCCGGAAACAACAAAACAACCACTAAACGGGGAAGTTATAAGCAGGGCAATGGAAGGTACTTCATCAAATGGAGTGGCTACCTACGATGTAACTATAAAAGTAAATGAAACTAAGGACCTTCTGGCGGGAATGAATGCTAATGCCAACATTATTCTTAACCAATCGGAAAATGCACTTAGGATTCCACTTGAAGCGGTGACTAAAATGGGAGACAGGTCCTTTGTGAGAGTAATGTCAAATGGTGAAGAAGAGCAGTCTGATTCGCAAAGTAAGAGCCCTTGGGGTGATCGGAGTAGTGCAGGAGAATTTGACCGTAGCAGTAATAAAAGCGGTACCGGCGGCACAGGAAGAGCCAGAATGTCTGCTGGATTTATGCAGAATCAGGAGTATTACAAAGGTACTGTAATGAAGCAAATAGAAGTGGGATTAAATAATGATGAATTTGTTGAAATAGTAAGTGGGCTTGAAGAAGGAGAAATAGTTGTGCTTCCTCCATTAGTTACAAACACTGTAAACGGAAATACCAGTACACAGGGAGGTTTTGGTTTTGGAGGCTTCGGAGGTATGGGCGGAATGAATCGTCCGATGGGCGGAAGCTTTGGAGGTGGAGGCAGTAACAGAAGTACAAACAGAACTTCAGGCAGCGGTAACACAGGAACAAATAATTCCGGCGGCAATGCACCCGGTAATAATCCTGGAGTAAATAATTCAGGAGGTAATTCCGGCAGCAGGCAACCCATGGGAGGAAAATAGACAAAAAACCAGCCTGCTGCTGCAGGCATTGGAGGGCTAAAAAGTAATGATACAAATATCCAATATGTGTAAAATATATGAGATGGGAGAAAACTCCATATACGCACTCAATAATGTGTCACTGCACATTTATAAACACGAATTTGTTGCTATTGTAGGCCCGTCCGGGTCAGGTAAGTCTACATTGATGAATATGCTGGGCTGTCTGGATGTGCCTACAACCGGAAATTATGTTTTAGACGGGCATGAGGTCAGCAAGTTAAACGACAGTCAGCTTGCTGAAATAAGAAATAAGAAAATAGGCTTTATTTTTCAAGGCTTCAATCTTTTGAAAAAACTTACGGCTATTGAAAATGTGGAACTTCCATTAATTTATCAGGGTATAGGCCACAAGGAAAGACATAGAAGAAGCGTAGAGGCATTAGAGTTGGTGGGATTGGGAGATAGAATTCACCATACGCCAAATGAATTGTCAGGAGGACAGCAGCAACGAGTTGCAATAGCACGTGCACTTGTCAGTGATCCGCCCCTGATTCTGGCGGACGAACCCACCGGAAACCTTGATACTAAATCAGGTACGGAAATCATGAGAACCTTACATGAACTTCATAAAAAGGGAAATACAATTGTACTGATAACCCACGATAACAATGTAGCTGCTCAGGCTCAAAGAATTATTAAAATTCAGGATGGCATGATTACCGAGGATAAGGAGGCGGTGTAGATGGGCTTTTTTCAAGCCTATAAAATGGCTTTGAAAAGTATATCCGGCAATAAGGTCAGATCATTCCTTACAATGCTGGGAGTAATAATAGGTGTGGGCTCCGTTATAACCGCTGTAGCATTTGCCCAGGGAAGTACTAAAAGTATAACGGATTCAATTGAAGGACTGGGCAGCAACCTTATATCTATAAATATTACAGGAAGAAACAGCAACAGAAATATAACCTATGACGAGCTCAAAACTTTTGCAGATGATAATTCCAATGAGATCAGTATGATAGCTCCGGTTGTAAACGGCAGTATGACGCTGAAGACAGGTACAAAAAGCAGAAATTCTACGGTTATCGGAACCAGCGAAGAGTATGAATATATAAGGAGCAGACACGTACAGTCTGGACGTTTTATTTTATCGTTTGACAATGATTACAAGCTTAAAACTGCAGTAATAGGAACGGCTATAGCCAATGATCTGTTTGAGGGACAGAATCCTGTAGGTCAGACACTGAAAATAAACGGTCAGGTGTTCAAAGTAGTAGGTGTTCTTCAACAAATTGACGGGGGACAGGATTCTTCAAGTGATGATCAGGTAATCATACCGGTAACAGTTGCACAAAGATTAAGTAAAAATAGCAGGATATCAAACTTTACCGTACAGGCTGCTGATTCTACTTCTGTAGAAATCACCATGGCTAAGCTTAATGTGTACTTAACGGGAATTTACGGCAGTACAGATGCATTTACCGTTACTAATCAAGCACAAATGCTGTCCACTCTTAACTCAATAACAGACACACTTATGGTTGTTCTTGGTGGCATAGCAGCTATATCCCTTATAGTTGGTGGAATCGGAATTATGAATATAATGCTTGTTTCGGTTACAGAAAGAACCAGAGAGATAGGTATCAGAAAAGCAATAGGGGCCAAGCGTAAAAATATAATGGTACAGTTTTTAATAGAAGCAGTTATGATAACAGGCATTGGCGGAGCCTTGGGAATTTTAATTGGGTTATTCTGTATACGGTTTATAATCGGAGGGTTCAAAATAACTACTCCGGTATATTCACCCTTCTGGATGATGCTTTCCTTTGGGATATCACTGGGAGTAGGTGTTATATTCGGAATGTTTCCCGCATACAAAGCTGCAAGGCTTAACCCTATAGAAGCTCTTAGATTTGAATAGAAAAACTTAACAGGAGGTTAAAAAATGTTTAAAAAGATACTGGCATTAACACTGGTTTTTATATTAACTTTGACAACGTTTGCATTTGCAGCAAATACACCTTCCCAGACTGTATGGAAGGATTCTTTCAATGAACTTAAATCATTGGGAGTGGTCACTGATTCGGATTTTAAAACAACGGGGAATATGTCAAGAGCAATATTTTCAAAAATAATTATAAATGCCACAGGCAACAATGATATGGCTAAATCGCTGGCTGGCTCGTCAACATTTGCCGATGTATCAACAAAATCAGCTTACTGCGGATATATAAATGCATCTATTAAAAAAGGCTATATGTCTGCATTGGCTGATGGGAGCTTCAGACCCAATAATGCTCTTACAATGGCTCAACTATGTACTGCGGTTATCAGAGCTTTGGGATACACGGATAGCGACATTGTAGGAGGATGGCCCGGGGGATATATAGAGAAAGCAGCAAACCTTGGTATTACAAAGGGATTTACCTTGAAAAGCGGAGATTCAGTTCCGGTAACTACCGCAATAGTAGTAATTGACAGAATGATGAATACATACATAAAGAAGGTAAATCCCGGAGACGGCGATAAAACCCTAAAAGACTCCGTAGGATTGGTTGACGACCAGAGTAACCTTACATATGGAAAACCCGAGATTGCATT
Source organism: Bacillota bacterium (assembly GCA_023412275.1). Classification (GTDB taxonomy): domain Bacteria; phylum Bacillota; class Clostridia; order Acetivibrionales; family DSM-1351; genus Ruminiclostridium. The sequence goes on along the minus strand of JAEYNY010000060.1, from coordinate 28,623 downwards.
TAATTTTAAACCAAGTACTAAGAAGCTGGGAAGTATAACTTTTAACACAAGTTTACCTATATTAAAAAATACTGTAAACAATTCAGTTACTCCTGCAACAAGTACTATCGGAGAATCCATAACCTTAAACGATTTAAACGATAAAGATGTAGTCTATCCCGTATATAATAAGCTGAATGTACTTATTTACTACCTTGTAGTAGATAACAAAGTTGACGGACAGATTACAAGCATACTGCCAAGCAAATACGCACCTAAATCCATAAAAATAAACGATATAGAATATCAGCTTGGAGATTATGCAAACCTAAGCAGTTTCAATTCTTCAAAAGGAGCCTTTAAGGTAGGTGATAATGTATCAGCAGTTCTGGGCTATGACGGTAAAGTTGTTGAAGCATATTATACCGACAATTCAGATAATAAGGATTATGCATTTGTTGAAAACACTTCAACTGTGGTATCGAAGGATGCAGCGGACTACGGAAAGATATATTATACTGTGGATTTAATGCTTATAGACGGTACGACAAAGACTTTCAAGGTAAAAGAAGACCCCGGACAGTACAAGTGGAGGCTGGTAAAATATTCGGCTGTTACGGACGATACCATAACTCTGATGAACCTTACTTATATGACTCCAACGGATGTTACGTTTGATAAATATGAAAAGAAAATTAATCAGGGCTATGCTGCGGATAACATAAAAATATTTAACTATACCGATTCTACAGTGAGACTTGTAAACTTAAATGATATTCCAAACGGAATACTCAGAGCCGGTAAGGTACAGTATATAGGAACTACCGGTGCATTTTCGGATGTAAATGTCATGCTTGTTAACGATGTTTTTGAAGAACAGTATAAAAACTGTGTAGTCCAGAAAATACAGGTTCCTGACGGAAGGGTAAATTCATACACCTACACTTTACAATCAGGCTCAAACAAGTATACATATACCACAAAGACTGAAGTACCGGGAGCAGTAGTTGGAACAGTTTTAAAAATGAAAATGTATAACAACAGTATCAATTCCTTTGAGCAAATTAAAGACCCTGATGCAATGGGATGGTTTGTTCAAGCAGTCGACAGCAAACGTATTATGCTGAATAACTGGGTATATATGTTCAGCCCTGAAATGACGGTTTATTTAGTTGACTATGCCGGCAATATTTCTGTAAAAAAAGTAGCTGATATTATCACCGGGACAAATTCATCCTACACGTCTGTCAAGCTTTACTGTGACAGGCCTCTCAACAATGGAGGAAAAGTTCAGACAATGGTTATAAGTATGAAATAAATTCATAAAAAACTTAATAAACTATATTTAAATCTGAAGATGTAACCCTGAGCGCTTATGGCTAAGGGTGCATCTTTTTTTATTTAGATAACAAGAAAAAAATTTTCCATGGAAAAATTGTATATATTTGCTGATTTTACTAATAATAATATCAACAACAGCTTGGAGGTGAAAAAATGCATTCTGATTCAGAAACTTCTGAATGGGAGAAATGGAAATCCAGCCTGGGAAAGGTAGTGAATACAGCAGAGGCAGCAGGCATGTCGGAACGGACAGTTGACAGTATTGCATATAGAGTCGGGAACGTACTTAATGCAGTTGTTGATCCCAACAATATTCATCAAAGGGTTTTGAAAGAACTGTGGAAAGTAGGAGATGATGAAGAAAAAAAGACGCTTGCCAATATGATTGTAAAATTGGTAAAAAGCGATTAGAAAGATTATTTTGAATAAAAGCCTTATGATCCTTTAGAAAAGGATTATATATAAATTAATAACATTATATAGGAGGAAACTTTTTATGAAAAAGATTTTTGCATTAGTTATAACATTAGGTTTAGTTTTAAGTATGGCAGCATGTAATAAGGCAGGTACTCCCGGACCTTCAACTACATCACCATCACCGACTTTAAAGACACCAACCACTACATCACCTGCCAAAACATCTCCATCACCTTCTAGTACATCCCCATCACCTTCTAAAACGTCTCCATCAGCATCAACAGCTACTCCTTCAAAGTCAGCACAGGCAGGAAGCTATAAGGATGGAACTTATTCTGCAAAAGGTGATCCATGGGAAAATGGACAGGAAGAAGCTATGGTTACAGTTAAGAACGGAAAAATTTCCGATGTATCACTTAAAAGATTAAACAAGGATGGAAAGACTGAAGTTGACTATAGCTTGTTTGACGGTAAGGTTCATAATGGAAAACAGTACCCAAATCTTAAAGAATTTAAAGAAACAATGGCAAAAAATATGGTTCAAAAACAAAGTGCAAAGGTTGATACTATTGCAAGTGCCACAACAACAACAAAGAATTGGACGATAGCAGCACAGAGAGCACTTGATAAGGCAAAGAAATAAAACATAAAAATCCGGGCATATAAACATGTATATATTCCCGGATTTTTTTATTAGTTTATTGTATAATTATGCATATTGCGTTTTTGTAACAGTAGGAGTTAAAATAATATCATAAAAACTGGCAGAGTAGATTTTTGTGCGTCAAGTGCCGGAAGGACGGGAAGTTGACTTTCGGACGAAAAACAATAAATTTTATTGTTTGCGGTACAAATTTTGCATTCCGCTGCCACCAAAAAGAGAATACCTCTTTTGTGTGGCTTTAACTATTTTTAAGGGGCTTTTATTTTGCCCCTCACATTAAAAGGAGGTATACATAGTGTACGGAAATGTCAAAAAAATGGTTTTGGCAAGTCTTTTTATTGCCATCGAAATTATCACTACAAGATTTTTATCTATTCAGACTCCAATTAACAGAATATCATTAGACTTTATCCCTCTAGCCTTATCGGCAATTATACTCGGCCCCTATACAGCAGGTGTGGTAGCTGCAATAGCAGATATTTTCGGTATGATGATTTTTTCAAGAGGAGCAGCCTACTTCCCGGGGTTCACTTTAAGCGCCTTTGTATCAGGGGTTTTGTATGGGGTCATCCTATACAAAAAGAAGATAACAATAAAAAGGTGCTTTCTTGCAGTCCTCACAGTAATAATTTCAACTTCCATTGTACTTAACACAATCTGGCTGGTGATTATAACAAATAAGGCAGCATTTGCCATACTAAGTGCCAGAGTTGTAAAAGATTTAATAATGCTGCCAATACAAACGTTATTCATATATTATGTATGGCGTGGAATCGAGTCTACAGTGAAAAATACTTTAATATTCAATAAGACTTTTTAAAAGTTATTACGTATTTATTATAAATGATATTTAGGAGTTGGTGAGGAATTGAATAAGAAGTTTTTTTCATCTATAGCAATTATATCAGTAATTAGTATGCTTTTTTTGACAGCAGGTTGCGGTGTAAGGATAAATGGTAAGGACTATACCATATTTAAGACAAATCATCAAGTTGACAAAAAGGGTGACAATGTTGTTACTGAAGAAGCTCTCGGAAGTGAGGCTGTCCAGGGCAACAATAAAATTACTGAGGAAATTGGAAACGGAAAAGTTCTCAACATTAACAATAATGCCGGAAACATAACAGTTAAAAAGTCTGACGATACAAAACTTGTTGTGGAAATTGAAAAAAAGATTCGAGGAGTATCTTCTCAAAAAATAAAAGACGTATTTCGCAGTATGGACGTACTTTTGGAAAGAGATGGGGAGAACTTAAATGTTGTATTGAAGACAAAAGACGGTAATGATTTTTGGGATTGGAATAAACATGAATTAGGCCTTTTGAAGTGCAGTGTTAATTTTATTGTATCGGTTCCCGAAGGAGTAAAGGAAGTAAATACCGAGACAGGAGCGGGCAACATTGATATTAAAGATGTATCTGCCATGGTAACTGCCAATACAGGAGCCGGGAACATTGAACTTGATAGGGTTTCGGCAACAGGAGAAACAACACTGGAAACGGGTACAGGCAATGTAGATTTTGACGGAAATATAGATAAAGTTACTTCATTTACTGCCTCAACAGGAGTTGGAAATGTTAGATTGAAAGTGCCTGAAAATACAAAGATGTCTCTTAATGCGGAAACCGGTCTCGGACATTTATCAGGTTTCTTCGTAGATTCAGATGAAAAAGTTAAAAATAGTTTTAACGGAGACATAAACGGGGGCGGTCCTGAGGTTGAACTAAGTACAGGTGTTGGAAACACAGAAGTTGATAAAGAATAAAACGAAAGCCGTTCATAACATTGAAAAAAGTATGAACGGCTTTTTTATATATACTCCCTTATAGGACTGCCTTTAGCGACTGCCATAAAATATCACACAGTTCGCAATTATTACTATCACCGGAATACATTTCAGTAAAAGAAGAATTTTTCCCCATATCAAAGGTTTTGTCATCAAACGCAACTGACAGGGAAAATTCGCAATCACCGAAATTTTTTCGCTCAAGAATATCAATCATTTGTCCTATATCCAAAAGAGGAAGACAATCCTCTTTGCTAAAGGATTCAGGCCTTTGAAGCTCAAAACTGAAATCTTCATCAATGGAGAAATCCTCTGCAAAATCATCATTCAGGCTGTCATCAGGATGTTCTGTCTCCGTATCTGTATCGCTCTCTGAATTATTTTCAGCTGATATTGTAAAGAGATCATCAGGCAAAAACTTCATATCGTAGAGAATAATATCATTACGCTTGGTTATGTTGAGTCCTCCCACAACAAATGTAATCTGATTGTATTTTTCCTCGGCGGCATCTACACAAACACTGGCAACTGCAATATCGTATGCCTGGGGTAACCATAAATCACAGAGATTTTGCTTTTGTTCAACTGTAAGTTCCGCAAGGTCTTTATCAGTTATTCTTAGTTTCATATTATTTTCCTCCGACTTCAATTTGCTTATAAAAGTTACGGAAAAATGTACCAATTTTACCCGTAAAAATATTATATTATAAAGTTTGTTTCTTGTCATAAATATTTTATTTTTTGTCGGGATAATACACCGTACAGGCTTAAAGTTAGTTTATAACACTTGACAGAGAACACAAGTTTGATAAATAATGTTTAGGTGGATGATTATACAAGTATTTTATGGAGGTTTTACAAATGACAAAAGATAGTAGAAAGAATGAATATGGGAATGAGAGTATTTCATCGCTCAAAGGAGCTGACAGGGTAAGACTTCGCCCGGGTGTTATATTTGGTTCTGACGGGTTGGACGGATGTGAACATTCTTTCTTTGAAATTTTGTCAAACTCAATAGATGAGGCCAGAGAAGGCCATGGTAATGTTATAGAAATTACAAGGTTTGCAGACAAATCAATAATGGTTCAGGATTGGGGAAGAGGTTTGCCTGTAGATTTCAACACAAAAGAGGAACGTTTCAATTGGGAGCTGGTTTATTGTGAACTGTACGCAGGAGGAAAGTATCAGAACAACTCCGGGGAAAACTATGAATACAGTCTCGGATTAAACGGACTTGGAGCATGTGCAACCCAATACAGCTCGGAATATTTTGATGTTACTGTTTTCCGTGACGGATATAGGTACGACCTTCACTTTGAAAAGGGTGAAAATGTTGGAGGCCTGAAAAAAGAGAAATGTAAATATGACAAAACGTCTACCATTCAAAAATGGAGACCGGATATAGATGTTTTTACTGAAATAGATATCCCTCTGGAACATTTTCAGACGGTATTAAAAAAACAGGCAGTAGTCAATGCAGGGCTTAAATTTATTCTAAAGGATGAAGAATCAGGGGAAACCTTTATTTACCTTTATGAAAATGGAATAGTTGATTATGTAAAGGAAATAACAAAAGATACAGGGTTTACTGAAATTCAATATTATGAGGGTTCTGCAAAGGGCAGGGACAGAGAAGACAAGCCGGAATACAAGGTGAAAATGCAGATAGCTTTCTGTTTTAACAATCAAACAAACCTTTTGGAATACTATCATAATTCAAGCTTTCTTGAGTATGGCGGTGCCCCGGACAAGGCTGTGAAAAATGCATTGATATATGAAATTGACAAGTCCATAAAAGCAAGGGGAAAGTATAACAAGGACGAGTCAAAAATAACCTTTGCAGACATTGAGGACAGTCTTATTCTGGTTGTTAACTCCTTTTCAACAATAACCAGCTATGAGAACCAGACAAAGAAATCTATAACCAACAAGTTTATTCAGGAAACTATGACGGATTTCCTCAAGCAACAACTGGAGATTTACTTTATAGAGAATAAGATAGAGAGTGATAAAATTATAGAGCAGATTCTGGTTAACAAAAGGAGCAGAGAAACCGCTGAAAAGACTAGAATCAATATAAAAAAGAAGCTCAGCGGCAATGTAGATATTTCTAACAGGGTAAAGAAATTTGTTGACTGCCGTACAAAAGACATAACCAAAAGAGAAATTTATATAGTTGAGGGAGATTCTGCACTTGGAGCTTGTAAACTGGGCAGAGATGCGGAATTTCAGGCAATCATGCCAGTAAGGGGAAAAATTCTCAACTGTCTTAAAGCAGAGTATGACAGCATATTCAAAAATGAAATAATTGTTGACCTTCTCAAAGTACTAGGCTGTGGTGTAGAAATAAAATCAAAGCATAACAAGGATTTGAACACCTTCGATCTGGCAAATTTAAGGTGGGACAAGGTTATTATATGTACTGATGCGGATGTGGACGGTTTCCAAATCAGAACTCTAATATTGACAATGCTCTATAGACTTGTCCCTACACTTTTAACTGAAGGAAAAGTATTTATAGCGGAGTCACCTTTGTTTGAGATAACCTGTAAAAACAAATCCTACTTTGCTTATACAGAAAAGGAAAAGTCAGAAATTCTGGCAAAGCTTGAAGGCAACAAATATACTATCCAGCGTTCAAAAGGACTTGGAGAAAATGAGCCGGAAATGATGTGGCAGACAACTATGAACCCGGCTTCGAGACGGTTGATAAAAGTGATGCCAAGTGATGTGGAGAAAACTACTATGATGTTTGACGTGCTGTTGGGAGATAATCTGGCAGGCAGAAAACAGTTTATAGAAGATAATGGCAGCAAATATCTTGATATGATAGATGTCAGCTAACAAAATACAAAATCACTGCACTTTAAATATATCGGAATAAAGGAAAGAGGCAAAAAATGACTCATAAAAATCTGGTTGAACAAAATATTACAGATACTCTGGAAAGTAACTATATGCCTTATGCAATGAGCGTTATAGTTTCCAGAGCAATACCTGAAATCGACGGTTTTAAACCTTCCCACAGGAAGCTTCTTTATACTATGTATAAGATGTCCCTTTTGACAGGGGCAAAAACCAAGTCTTCCAACATTGTAGGGCAAACCATGAAACTGAATCCCCACGGAGATATGGCGATTTATGAGACAATGGTAAGAATGACCAGGGGTAATAATGCTTTGCTTCATCCATTTGTAGATTCTAAAGGAAATTTCGGAAAACAATATTCAAGGGATATGAAGTTTGCAGCACCCAGGTATACTGAAGCTAAGCTTGATAAGCTATGTGAAGAGATTTTTAAAGATATTGATAAAAATACTGTTGATTTTGTTGACAACTATGACGGAACAATGAAAGAGCCTGTTTTACTGCCAGCTACTTTTCCAAGTATTCTGGTAAATGCAAATCAGGGTATAGCTGTTGGAATGGCCAGCAATATTTGCAGTTTCAATCTTGAAGAAATATGCAAAACAACATCGGCACTTATTGATGATGAAAATATTGTTATTGAAGATTATCTTAAGGCTCCTGATTTCTCATCCGGAGGCCAGCTTATATATTCCCAAAAGGAAATAAGGGATATATACAACAACGGAAGAGGAAGCTTCAAGGTTCGTGCAAAATATAATTACGATAAGGAAAACAATTGCATTGAGATTGTTGAAATACCTTATACTACAACGGTTGAAGCTATTATTGACCAGATAATAGAGCTGATAAAGGGTGGCAAAATCAGGGAGATAACTGACGTAAGGGATGAAACAGATTTAAATGGTCTTAAGCTGACTCTTGATCTCAGAAAGAATACTGATCCGGATATACTGATGAATAAACTTTTCAAGCTTACGCCGCTACAGGACAGCTTTAATTGTAATTTCAATATCCTTATAAACGGAAGGCCCAGAGTAATGGGTATCAGAACTATTTTGAATGAATGGCTATCTTTCAGAGTTGAATGTATAAAACGTCAGATATTATATGACATACAGAAAAAGAGTGATAAGCTTCATTTGTTAATGGGTCTCAAAAAGATACTTTTAGACATTGACAAGGCAATTGAAATTATTAGAAAGACTGAACAGGAAGCTATGGTTGTACCGAATCTGATGTCTGGTTTTGAAATAGACCAAATACAGGCCGATTACATAGCAGAAATTAAGCTGAGAAATCTTAACAAGGAATATATTCTCAACAGGGTAGGCGAAACTGATAGTCTTACAAAAGAGATAGCAGAATTAAAAGATATCTACGGAAACGATAAGAAAGTAAAAAGGATTATCCAAAAGCAGTTAAGCGAAATAGCTAAAAAGTTCGGTAAACCAAGGCGTACAGAAATCATTAGCGATGAGCAAGTAGAAGAAATTACCACAGAGCATTTTATAGAGGACTACAACTTAAAAATATTCCTTACCGAACACAACTACCTGAAGAAGATACCTTTGGTTTCTTTAAGGGCAAACCCGGAGCATAAGCTAAAGGACGAAGATACAATAGTTCAGGAAATTGAAACCCATAATAAGGCGGATTTACTCCTGTTCACCAATAAATATAATGTTTACAAATCAAAGATTTATGAGATTCCTGACTGTAAGGCAAGTAGTTTAGGAGAATATCTTACAAATCTTCTTGGTCTGGACAGTGACGAAAAAATAATTTATATTACTGCAACGGATAATTACGAGGGTTATATGCTGTTCTTCTATGAGAACGGTAAGGGCGCAAAAATTGATCTGTCAGGGTATGCCACCAAGACAAACAGGAAAAAGCTTGCAAATGCTTACTATGATGGTTCACCCCTTATAAGAATGTTCTTTGTAACTGAGGATATCGAGTTGATAGCTGTAAGCAGCATAAACAAGGTTCTTGTGTTTAATACAGAAAGTATTAGTGTAAAAACCACAAAAAACTCACAGGGAGTACAGATCCTTACTTCAAAAAAGGGAAGCATAATGACAAGTATAAAAACGCTGGATGAATTGGTGTTATCCAATTTTGATTACTACAGAACAAAAAATATCCCGGCAATAGGGTGTTATATTAAAGAAGAAGATAAGACTGAAAAGCAGATGAGTCTGGAGTTAGAGTAATATATATAAAGTATCTGACAAATTGTTAGGTACTTTTTTTATTACAATGATATGGAGTTTTATTTAAGAATACGTTACATAATTGACATATATAGTAAACTGATGCAATAATGGTAAAAAAAGTAATTAATTACTATCATAGCTGAAAGGTTACTATATATGTTACATAAAATCACAGAAAAAACAGCAATATTATTTTGTTTGGTGTATCTATTAATCACATCAGTTTGGAACCTTGTTTATTTAGTACAAAATAAAGCTTCAGTATATGTTTTTCCTCTGGAGCTTTTTTGTATAAGTGTGTTTTTGGTTATAAACAGATTAAAGGTAAGCAAAAGAATATTCGTAATATTATTGTTTATTATGGCTTTCTGCCTTAAAGGCTTTGTTGCAGTTCGCTACAATGCGATACAACAATCGGATTTTAAATTAATTTATAATGCAGCAATAAAATTTGCTCAGGGTGATTTTTCGTTTTCAAATACAAAATATTTCAGCTTGTGGTCATATCAAACGGGGATTGTTTTATATTATGGGTTTCTCCTTAAACTTGGATGTAATGTCATAGGTCTTAAAATTTGCAACTGTTTGTTTATAGCAGGTGTTAATGTTCTGATTTATTTGGTTTCGGACAAGCTTGTAGGTGATAAGTCTGCGAGATTCATTTCAGTAATTTACCTTTTTTATCCTGCAACATTTTTCTTATGTTCTGTATTAACAAACCAACATGTATCCAATTTCTTTATGTTGCTGGGAATTTACCTGTATGTTTTCAGAAAAACCAATACAATAGGGAATACTGTTTTGGCAGCTGTAATGATTGCTATTGGAAATGCCTTGCGTCCCCAAGGAATTGTAGTAGTCGCTGGATTTGTTATTTGGACGATAATAGAATTATTATATAAAAATTCTGATAAAAAAATAAAGATAAAAACAGCTGTAGGGATTTTAGGTTTTGTGACTGTTTATTTGCTTTTGGGAAAAGGTATGTCCATGGCAACGCAAATTTCAGGAGTGAATCAGAACGGGATGGGCAACAACTTTCCATTATATAAAATAGTAGTGGGATTAAACCCTGATACTACAGGAAGTTTTTCTAATAAGGACGCCGTAAAACTGATTTCAATTAAAGATAGTACAGCCAGAAATCAAGAGTCTTTGAAAATTATAAAAGAAAGGCTGGCAGATCGTAAAAAAATAAAGGATTTAATGATTCAAAAGTATGAAAAAATGTGGGTAAAAATGGATAATACAATCGATTGGGGTTTTAAATACATAAATCAAAGCAGCATATCATTGTTGGGAAAGCATATCGTATATGAGAATTTTAAAATAAGAGTTTTAAAGCTTGAAAAGGTATTTTATTGTTTCATATTTTTTATGGCTGCAATAGGTGTTTTCGCTGAAATCAAGAAAAGTGAGTATGCAAAAGGGTTTATTACGATTTTATTAATTACCCTTGTTAATTTCGGAGTATACTCCATTATAGAAATTCAATTCAGGTATCGGGACTTTCAAATGATTTTCATATTCATACTGGCGGCATCAGGAGTTCGGTATCTGGCTTTTCTTATAAAGAATAGTTTGGAATTATGGCACAATAGAATATACTTGACAACAGTGGATAAAACTATAAAATAAGTATAGCAAAAAATATATATTTTGGAAGGAATACTGAATATGAACAAGAATCCTATTGTTACATTTGAAATGGAAAACGGGAATATGATGAAGGCTGAACTGTATCCTGAAATTGCTCCCAATACCGTTAATAACTTTATTTCTCTTATAAATAAAGGCTTTTATAATGGCGTTATATTTCACAGAGTAATACCAGGCTTTATGATACAGGGAGGAGATCCGGAAGGAACAGGAGTGGGCGGCCCTGATTACAGCATTAAGGGAGAATTCTCATCAAACGGATTTAAAAATGACTTAAAGCACGACAAGGGAGTTCTTTCCATGGCAAGAACAATGGTACCCGATTCTGCCGGATCACAGTTCTTCATAATGGTTGAAAAATCACCTCACCTGGACGGCCAATATGCTGCATTTGGTAAGGTAATAGAGGGAATTGAAGAAGCTGATAGAATAGTAAGTGTAAAGACTGACTACAACGATAAGCCAAAAGAACCGCAGGTAATGAAGATGGTTACTGTTGAAACTTTTGGTGTAGAGTACCCTGAACCTGAAAAAGTATAAATTATACAATAAAAGAAAGCACCTTGTATCATGTCTTTATTGACTGATCCAAAGTGCTTTTTGTTTTATATTAAGAATTGCTGATTCTGTTTATAATTGTTCTTGCTGCCAGAACACCGCTAGCACTGGCTTGTGAGAGACCTCTTGTTACACCTGCACCGTCGCCAATGGCAAACATATTTGGGAGCTTGGTTTCAAGTTCATTAGTCAATTGAAGTCTTGAACTGTAGAATTTAACCTCTACACCATAAAGCAGTGTATCATAATTTGCTGTACCTGGAGCAATCTTGTCAAGAGCATAAATCATTTCAATGATATTGTCCAAATGTCTCTTAGTTAATACAAGGCTCAGGTCTCCCGGAGTTGCATTTAACGTCGGATGAGTAAAGCTCTGACCCAGTCTGTGAGGGTTGGTTCTCGCACCCTTGATTAAATCCCCGAACCTTTGTACCAGCACTCCTCCTCCAAGCATATTTGAAAGGGAAGCAATTCTTTTACCATATTGGTAAGGTTCGTTAAAAGGTGATGTAAACCTGTTGCTTACCAGAAGTGCAAAGTTTGTATTTTCACTTCTAAGTTTTGGATCAGTATAGCTGTGACCGTTAACTGTAACAATTCCATCAACATTCTCTGAAACAACATGTCCGTATGGATTCATGCAGAAGGTACGCACAAGGTCACCGTATTGCTTTGTCCTGTAAACAAGCTTGGATTCGTATACAACATCGGTAATGTGTTCAAATACCTTGGCAGGTAGTTCAACTCTAACTCCGATATCAACCTGATTATTAATAAGATCAAGCTTTAACCTTTTACATTGTTGTGAAAACCACTCAGCTCCGGATCTTCCGGGTGCTGCAATAAGATACTTACAGTTAATGGTTTGTCCGTCGTGTAACTCTACAGCGTAGCCGCCGTCCTTGCAGGGTTCGATGTTCAGAACCTGTGTATTGCACATAAGTTCCAGACGTTCCAGGAGATAATTGTATAGTCTTTTAAGAATCTCAAGGTTGTTTTCAGTACCAAGGTGCTTTACTGATGCCTGCAAAAGATGAAGGTCATTTTCCAATGCTCTCTTTTCAATAGCTTTTGCTTCATCAGTATATGTGGAGAACATTTCTTTTGTAGCTCCAAATTCAACATTAACATTGTCAACATAATTTATTAGATTCATAACTTCGTCATCAGGCAGGTAATCATTCAGCCAGCCGCCGAAAGCAGTTGTAAAGTTGAATTTACCGTCGGAATATGCTCCCGCACCGCCGAAACCACGCATTATATCACATGTTTTACAGCGTATACAGTCCTTTGTCCTATTAGCAACAATCGGGCAGGTTCTTTTAGTTATATCATGTCCCTGTTCAATCATTACTACCTTGAGTTGGGGATTTTGTTTTGTAAGTTCATAGCCGGCAAAAATACCGGATATACCACAACCGATTATTACAACGTCGTACATTGAATTGCTCATGTAAACCCTCCATATACAAAATGTCAAATTTTTTATTTTACATAAAAAATGCATGGTAGCTGGTAGCTTGTCTACCCAAATTATACATTATACATTACATAAAATGAATAGTAAATGGAAAAATATAATTATGTAACTTTAGTTTAAATGTTTGAATTACAATATTAAAAGTGATATACTTTACACAAAATAAAAAGACAGTTCGTGACCATCCTGTCTAAAAACAAAACTATGGCGACGCTGCCTGCATACATGCAGGGCAGTATTTTGTTTTGTATAAAGGCTTTTTTAGGAACCTTGTCACGGCAATGGAGGTTAAAATGAATAGAAATATCAGAAGGTTAACGGTAGCAGCAATGATAGCAGCCGTGTATTTAGTTCTCACAATGATTTTTTATGTAACAAGCTTTCAGCCCCTTCAAAGTAGGCTTGCTGAAGCACTTACGGTACTTCCGTATTTCACTCCGGTGGCTATACCAGGACTGTTTGTAGGCTGTATTCTGGCAAATATTCTGGGAGGGAACGGGATATGGGACGTAGTTGTAGGAAGTCTTGCATCACTCATTGCAGCTTACCTTACTTACAAATTAACCTATAACAAGCCCAAGCGTAAATGGTTGGCACCATTGCCTGCGGTACTGGTAAATGCTGTAGCAGTTGGAATTATGCTTAGTGTACTTTATGATATGCCTCTTTTTGCTACAATGCTATCAGTAGGGGTGGGACAGGTGCTATCTTGTTATATCCTTGGAATTCCATTAATGGTGTTTATTGAGAAGACAAGAAAATTAAACGAACTTTTTAAAGATATTTCTTAAAAATGTTCACATTTGTCTTGATTTTTTCTTTTGTCTAATATAAAATAATTTTGTCGAAATACTATTAGTTTTGTTTATTAAAAAAATTTAAATACAGATATTTTCCAAATAATTGATTTTTTATTTTATTAAATATAAAATTAAATTAAGGAAAAGTATCCCGTATATTTTCGGTAATATGGTCCGACAGTTTCTACGAAGCCGCCGTAAATGGCTTTGCTACGGGTGTTCATCTTAGACATCGCACTTTGTCATAAGATTTTGAACTCCCAATCTCTGATTGGGAGTTTTTTAGATTTATGACATAAGTCCGTAATGTTTAAATACTTATGGTATCTTCTCATTTGTGTGGGAATTGGTATCATTATGTGAAGGTATAGGATATTACTGCGATTAATGACATTTATATTACCGGAGGATAAGATGGAACTCTTAAAGCAAAGGATATTAAAAGACGGAAGAGTAATCGGAGATGACATATTAAAGGTTGATTCATTTTTGAATCACCAAATGGACGTAGCTCTTTTCAATGAGATGGGCAAGGAATTCCACAGGCTGTTTGCCCACAAAAATATCACTAAAATTCTTACTATAGAAGCATCGGGTATAGGGATTGCATGTATTGCTGCACAATATTTCAATGTCCCTGTAATTTTCGCGAAGAAAACTGAGTCCAGAAATCTGGACAGTGATGCTTATCTCAGTGAGGTTTTTTCCTTTACCAAGGGAAAAACCTATACAATTCGGGTTTCAAAAAACTATATAAATTCAGGGGATACCATTTTAATAATCGATGACTTTCTGGCTAACGGAAAGGCTGCACTGGGACTTGCCCATATAGTAGAACAATCGGGAGCCAAGCTTGGTGGCATAGGAATAGCTATAGAAAAAGGTTTTCAGGACGGCGGTAAATTGTTAAGGGAAAAGGGCTTCGATGTTAAGTCTCTTGCAATTATCAGTAGTATGGAAAAGGGAAAGCTGACTTTTGCTGATTAGTTATTTGATGTTTCTTAAATATTGAAACATTTAAAATATATAAATTTTTTATTTAAAAAATAGGGGGACAACAAAATGAAAAGATTAATGGCGTTAATGCTAACAATTGTATTTGTTTGTATGGCAGTATTATCCGGCTGTGGATTAAGTGCAACAAACAACAGTGAAAATTCATCAGCATCTACCTCTACAGCATCAGGCTCAACAGCAGCAGGTTCATCTGCATCAGATGGCAACGGATTAAAAGTAGGTTTCATCTATATCGGATCAGTAGGAGATGTTGGATACACCTATGCACATGATCAAGGACGTTTATACCTGGAAAAGACACTTAAAGACAAAGGCGTAACTACAGTAAAAGTTGAAAATGTTCCGGAAACAGCGAAAGTTGTAGAGACAATAAACAATCTTATAGACCAAGGCTGCAAAGCTATATTTGCTACAAGTTACGGTTACATGGATTTTGTTGAAAAAGCAGCAAAAGAACATCCGGACGTTAAGTTCTTCCACTGTTCAGGATATAAATCAAATACTACAAATTTCGTAAACTATTTCGGTCAGATTGAAGAAGGAAGATATCTTTCAGGTATTGTAGCAGGATTGAAGACTAAAACAAACAAAATCGGATATGTTGCAGCAATGCAGATTCCGGAAGTTATCAGAGGAATAGACTTTTTTACACTTGGTGTTCGTTCTGTAAACCCTAATGCTGTTGTAAGTGTAAAATGGACAAACACTTGGTATGATCCTCAGGTTGAAAAGGATGCAGCTACAGCTCTTCTTAACGAAGGAAATGACGTTATAGCTCAGCATCAGGATTCAACAGCTTCACAAATAGCAGCTCAAGAAAAGAATGCATTTGCAATCGGATACAATTCAGACAGTAGCAAGGCAGCTCCAAAGGCGTACTTGACAGCTCCTGTATGGAACTGGGGAGTATATTATGTTGATCAGGTTCAGAAGATTCTGGACGGAACATGGAAAGCTGAAAATTATCTTGGCGGAATGAAAGACGGAGTTGTTGATATCGGACCAATGTCAGATTTAGTTGAAGCAGACATAAAGGCTAAAGTTGAAGAAGCAAAGAAAAAGATTCTTGACGGTTCATTAAATGTCCTTGCAGGTCCTATCAAGGATCAGACAGGTGCAGTAAAGATTCCGGAAGGAAAAGTTATGACAGTTGAAGAACAGCAGTCCTGCAAATGGTTTGTTGAAGGTGTAAACGGAAAAATAGACAAATAATCAGGGGCTTTTGATATATTGAAGTAATGACAATTTAGCAGTAGTTGATAGAACCGAATCAATCGGTAATCGGCTACTGCTAAAAATTTAACAGGTAAATAATTTTTATGAAAAGGTGATGCTGTGAATAACGAAGTGTATATAAAAATTGACAACTTAACAAAAACTTTTGGCCCAGTTGTCGCTAACAATAATGTGTGCCTTGAGGTAAAAAAAGGTGAAATCCATGCATTGCTAGGAGAAAACGGTTCCGGTAAGAGTACATTAATGAACATGCTTTCGGGTATATACACTCCGGATAGCGGAAGTATATACATCAAAGGAAAACAGGTTACATTCAAGACTCCTAAAGACTCCATGGCTATGGGTATAGGAATGATTCACCAGCACTTTAAGCTCGTGGAGGTATTATCAGCAAAGGATAATATTATAGCCGGACAGAAGGAAAGTTTCTTTATTGGAAACAAACAACTTTCTCAGAAAATTAAAAATATTTCTGAAAAGTATGGACTGGCAGTTGACCTTGATAAGAAGGTTTATAACATGTCTGTAGGTGAAAAGCAGACTGTTGAGATACTGAAAGTAATTTACAGGGGTGCTGAAATACTAATTCTTGATGAACCTACAGCAGTTTTGACTCCCCAGGAAACAGAAGGTCTTTTTAATATATTAAGAAAAATGAAGCAGTCTGGCTGTTCAGTAATAATAATTACTCATAAGCTAAATGAAGTAATGGAAATATCAGATAGAATTACTGTTTTGAGAAAAGGTGAAACCGTAGGTACTGTAAACAAGGAAGATACAAGTGCCGCCGAGCTTACCAACCTGATGGTCGGTAAAGCTGTTGATCTTTCAATTAATAGGGTAGAAAACAAAAATAATAAGAATATATTGGATATAAAAAATCTTACAGTAGTAGATGAAGAAAATGTTAAGGCTCTTGATGCCATTAGTTTCTCCCTTTCAACAGGAGAGATACTAGGTGTTGCAGGTGTTGCAGGAAGTGGACAAAAAGAACTGTGCGAGGCTATAGCAGGGCTGTATCCTATCGCTGCTGGCTCTATAGAATACAAAGGTGAAAATATCGTAGGAAAAAATCCTCGTGACATAATCAAAATGGGTATAAGCATGAGCTTTATCCCGGAAGACAGACTGGGTATGGGACTGGTAGCCTCCATGGGAATGGTTGATAACCTGATTCTTAAAGAATACCAAAATCAAAAAGGTGCTTTTATAGAAAAGAAGACTGCAAGAAATCTGGCACAAAAACTAATAAAAAAACTTGAAATCAGTACACCTGGAATAAACCATCCTGTACGTCAGCTTTCAGGGGGTAACATACAAAAAGTACTTCTGGGCCGTGAAATAGAGTCAAATCCTGATTTACTCATAACTGCATATCCGGTTAGAGGATTGGATATAAATGCATCTTACACAATCTATGACCTTTTGAACGAGCAAAAGGTAAAGGGTGTAGGGATACTCTATATCGGAGAAGATCTGGATGTTCTGATAGAGCTTTGCGATAGAATAATGGTTATCTGTAACGGTAGAATAACAGGGATTGCTGAAGCATCAAAGATAACCAAGGAGCAGCTGGGTCTCATGATGGCAGGAGAGCAGATGGAAAAGGTAATGGGGGTGGGAATGTAATGTTCAGAATTATTAAAAGGACAGATCTGACAAAAAAACAATCAGTTATATTCAGAGTCATTGCAATATTTGGAGCACTAGTTGCCACAAGTATATTTATAATGCTGATAGGGTTTAACCCAATAGATGTCTACGTATCAATGCTGGACGGTTCATTCGGCTCTACGTACAGATTCAAAGAGGCAATTATACAGGCTATACCGCTGATTATTACCTCCCTTGGTATATCAGTAGCTTTCAGAATGAAGTTCTGGAATATCGGAGCAGAAGGACAAATAATAATGGGAGCTTTCGCTGCCAGTTATTTTGCTTTATACCATTCAAATATGCCTACGGGCCTGTTACTTTTATTAATGTTTGTTTCAGCTACAATCACAGGAGGTATTTGGGCACTGATTCCGGCATACTTTAAGGCAAAGTTCGGAACAAATGAAACATTGTTTACCCTTATGATGAATTATATTGCACAAAAATTTCTTATGTATTTGCAATATGGTCCATGGAAGGACCCTAATGCACTCGGAGCTGGTAAAATTGCATTATTTTCAGATAATGCTGCCCTTCCTGAGGTTTTTGGAATTCATATAGGATGGATAGCTGCCATAGTATTGGTAATTTTAATGTATATCTTTATAAATAAGACAAAAAGAGGTTACGAAATACAGGTAATCGGTGAAAGTGAAAATACCGCAAGATATGCGGGAATGAATGTAAAAAAGATAATTTTATCTTCTATTTTACTAAGTGGTGCTTTGTGCGGTATGGTCGGTATGTTTCAGGTATCAGGAGTAAACCATACCCTGAGTTATCAGGTTGCAAACGGGGTTGGATTTACAGCGATTATTACAACCTGGCTTGCTGGCTTGAGTGCGCCTATCATTGTTGTTGCATGTTTCCTTTTTGCTGTTCTGCAACAGGGAGGAACGTATATTCAAACAGCTTTTAACATTCATTCGTCAGTTGCTCAGATACTTCAGGGAATGATTCTGTTCTTTGTTCTGGGAAGTGAGTTTTTCATTCAATACAAGCTTGTACGTAACAGAAGTACGGAACATAAAATCGGAAAGGAGGCGGCATAAATGAGTTTAGTAAATATGATTACATTTATTTTAGCCGGTGCCGTTACAGCAGGAACTCCTTTACTATTTGCAACCTTAGGAGAAATAATAACAGAAAAAGTCGGGCAGTTAAACCTTGGTGTTGAGGGAATGATGCTTATCGGTGCCGTTATAGGTTTTGGCGCTGCCTTATCTACAGGTAATCCGGTAATTGGCATGATTGCAGGAATGGTTGCAGGAGCAGGCGGTGCATTGATTTTTGCGTTTTTGACAATTACATTAAGAGCAAACCAAATAGTTTCAGGTCTTTCTCTTACAATTTTTGGTACCGGCTTTTCTAGCTTTTTAGGGCAAAAGATGATTGGACAGGCTTTATCAGATTCCATAAGAAACAGTTTCAAACCTATTAAAATTCCTTTGCTTGGAGATATTCCTGTTATAGGAAGTGCTTTTTTTCATCAGAACATTCTTGTTTATGCAGGATATGTAGCAGCGGTATTATTGGGGCTGTATATGTATAAAACCAGAATCGGCCTGAATATGAGAACTGTTGGTGAAAACCCGGGAGCCGCCGATACGGCAGGAATAAACGTTACTATGTACAAATACCTTCATATACTTTTGGGCGGTGCTTTGAGTGGTATAGCCGGTGCATATATGTCAATGGTTACGGTACCTTCATGGCAGGAAGGTGTAACGGGAGGAAGAGGTTGGATAGCTGTAGCACTTGTTATTTTTGTAACCTGGAATCCATTTAAAGCAATGCTAGGGTCATATTTCTTCGGCGGATTGAGTATTTTGGGTTTGTATCTCCAAAGCCATTTACCTATTCCTCAAAGTATTTTCGACATGCTTCCGTATCTGGTAACAATAATAGTTCTAATTATGATTTCAATAAAAAAATCAAAAGAGAACCAACCTCCAAAAGCACTTGGGGAACCATACTTCAGAGAAGAGCGATAGAATAAATATAGAAGCCGTAAAGTCCAAGGAATCTTTGGTCTTACGGCTTTAAATTTAAAATAGTGTGTTCCATTGCTTACATAATATAAATTCTGTGCTAAAATATGTTTGATGTTAATATTTTATTGTAACAGGAGGTTGTTCCGGCATGAACAAGATTTTAAGGATGGGCAGTTTGTTTTTTTCAATGATTCTGTTAGTTTTTGGAATCATACGCATTATGTCAGGCCGGGAAAATTCAGGTGTATTTTACTTAATAGCAGCGGTAGGTTTCTATATTATATATTATTCTTATAAAAGGTCTCAGGGGAAAGACTGATTTTTTTGTAATATGTTTGAAAATACCTTGTTAACGGCAATATTTTAAGATAAAATCTTTAGGTATGAAATAATGGAAAATATTAAATAAAATTCATAAGGATGTGTTTTAGATGGAACAGATAGAACAAAAGAAAAGGATTTTCAGTGGTGTTCAGCCATCAGGAAACCTTACCATAGGAAATTATCTGGGTGCTATAAAGAATTGGATTCCTTTGCAGGAAGAGTATGAGTGCTTGTACTGTGTAGTTGATCTTCATACACTTACAGTTCGTCAGAAACCTGCCGAATTAAGACAGAGAAGTCTAAATCTTCTGGCACTTTATATGGCCTGTGGTCTTGACCCTAAAAAAAGCATACTGTTTTTACAGTCACATGTCAGTGCACACGCAGAGTTAGCTTGGATTCTCAATTGTTTCACATATATGGGTGAATTGAACAGAATGACCCAATTCAAGGACAAGTCACAAAGACACGGAGACAACATAAATGCAGGCTTGTTCACATATCCTGTACTTATGGCAGCAGATATTCTGCTTTATCAGGCGGATCTTGTTCCAATCGGACAGGATCAGAAACAACATCTTGAGATTACCAGAGATGTAGCCGACAGATTTAATAACATATATGGAGATACTTTTACAATTCCAGAAGCCTTTATACCTAAAATTGGGGCAAAAATAATGAGTCTTCAGGAACCTGAAAAGAAAATGTCCAAGTCAGATGAAAATGAAAATGCATTTGTTTTGATTCTCGACTCACAGGATGCCGTAATGCGTAAATTTAAAAGAGCTGTTACTGATTCAGAACGTGAAATACGTTATGACGAGCAAAATAAGCCGGGTGTCAGCAATTTAATTAGTATATACTCAAGTGTTACCGGAAAGGGTATCAGTGACATTGAAAAGGAATTTGAAGGAAGGTCCTATGGTGATTTAAAAGAAACAGTAGGGCAGTCAGTAGTTGACATGTTGGTACCGATTCAGCAGAAATTCAACGAGTTTTCAGCTGATAAGGAACAACTGAACTTAATTTTAAAGGAAAATGCTGAAAAAGCTGCTTACATGGCAAGAAAAACTCTTTCAAAAGTGCAAAGGAAAGTCGGTCTTTTGCCTAGAGGTTAAAATAGTATAAGGGATTCATTTCTTGCGGTGTATTGAAATGATTCCCTGTTTTTTTAAGTAATACAATTCTACCGCATTAGTTTAATGGAGGCCTACATGAGTTTAACAGAACTGATTTTGCTGGCAATAGGATTATCTATGGATGCTTCAGCCGTATCAATATCAAATTCTTTATGTATTAAGAAAATAAAAGTAAAACATATACTGCAGATGGCAATAATGTTTGCAGTATTTCAGGGGATAATGCCTTTAATTGGTTATTATGCAGCAAATTCCTTTGAAACCGTCATAAAAAGATTCGACCATTGGATAGCTTTCATTTTGCTTGTCATTATCGGTGGGAAAATGCTCCATGAGGCAATAACTGCTGATGAAGAACAGGACTGCTCTTTATTTGCATTAACCTTTAAGCTGCTGATAATACAGGCAATTGCAACCAGCATAGATGCATTGGCAGTTGGGGTGAGTTTGTCAGCACTCAATGTAAATATTTTATATTCTGTAACAATTATCAGTATTATAACTTTCATATGCTGCACAGCTGCAATATTGTTGTCCAAAAGGTTTGGTAATTTACTTGGGAAGCGTGCAGGAATCGTGGGCGGATTAATTTTACTGGGAATAGGCGTAAAGATATTTGTACAGCACATGTTCTTCGGAGGCTAGATATATTTACCAAACGTATGTTTGTTTTTCCTTTGATATGTGGTATAATATTTTTTATATTATATAAAGATGGATAAATGTTGCCGGTAATTAAGTTGTTTTTATTTTTATACCGGCTGGTAAGTATAGAAAGGTTTGAATTTTATGAATAAATTTGAAGTTATTTCGCCGTACAAGCCCAGGGGAGACCAACCGGAAGCTATAGCAAAAATCAGTAAAGGTATACTTGAGGGCCAAAAGCATCAGACACTTTTGGGAGTAACAGGCTCAGGAAAGACATATACAGTGGCAAAAGTTATAGAGCAGGTACAAAAGCCTACTTTGGTAATTGCACACAACAAGACACTTGCAGCTCAGCTTTGCAGTGAGTTTAAGGAGTTTTTCCCAAATAATGTTGTTGAATATTTCGTTAGTTATTACGATTACTACCAACCGGAAGCATATATACCATCAACTGATACGTATATAGAAAAGGATTCTTCCGTAAACGAAGAAATCGATAAACTGAGACACTCCGCCACCGCCGCACTTTTTGAGCGAAGGGATGTAATTATTGTTGCCAGTGTTTCCTGTATCTATGGTTTGGGTGACCCGGAGGACTACACCGACCTTATGCTTTCACTTAGGGTAGGTATGCAGAAGGACAGGGACGAAGTAATCAGAAAGCTAGTAGACATACAATATGAAAGAAATGAGATAGATTTCAGAAGAGGAAGATTCAGGGCAAGAGGAGATGTTCTGGAGATATTTCCTGCCAACAGCTCCGAAAAGGTCTTAAGAGTGGAATTTTTCGGTGATGAGATAGAGCGAATCACCGAAGTAGATTATTTGACAGGTGAGATAATTGGAACAAGGGAGCACATAGCTGTTTTCCCAGCTTCTCACTATGCTACCACCAGACCTAAGATGGATCGTGCAATGGTAACTATTGAAAAGGAGCTGGAGGAAAGACTGGAGCAGCTCAAGATGGAAGGCAAGCTGCTGGAGGCCCAAAGGCTGGAGCAAAGAACCAGATATGATCTGGAAATGATGTCTGAAATCGGCTTTTGTCAGGGAATAGAGAATTATTCACGTCATATAAGCGGTCGTGAACCCGGAAGTGCACCATATACACTTATGGATTATTTTCCAGATGATTATCTGCTTGTTATAGATGAATCTCATGTTACGGTCTCACAGGTAGGTGCCATGTACAATGGTGACCGTTCCAGAAAGGAATCCCTTGTAGAGTATGGTTTCCGACTACCATCAGCTTTTGATAATAGACCCCTTAAATTCCATGAATTTGAGGAGCGGGTGAATCAGGCGATATATGTAAGTGCCACCCCGGCTGTATATGAAAGGGAGCATTCCACGCAGATAGTTGAGCAGATTATAAGGCCTACAGGTTTAATTGATCCAGAGATTATTGTAAGACCTGTAAAAGGTCAGATAGATGACTTAATCGGTGAAATCAATACGAGGGCTGAGAAGAAGCAAAGAATTCTTGTAACAACTCTTACTAAAAAGATGGCAGAAGATTTGACTGACTATATGAAGGAACTGGACATAAAGGTTAAATACCTTCATTCTGACGTTGTCACTTTTGAGAGAATGGAGATAATAAGAGATTTGCGTTTGGGAGTATTTGATGTTCTCATCGGAATAAACCTTTTAAGAGAAGGTCTTGATATTCCTGAGGTCTCACTGGTAGCCATACTTGATGCAGATAAAGAGGGTTTTCTGCGATCTGAAACATCACTGATACAGACTATAGGTAGAGCTGCCAGAAATTCTGAAGGTAAGGTTATAATGTATGCAGACAACATTACCGGCTCAATGCACAGAGCTATAAGTGAGACAAACAGAAGACGGCAGATTCAGATGGATTACAATAAGAAGCATGGAATTGTTCCGACTACTATTCAGAAATCCGTAAGGGATGTTCTGGAAGCCACAAAGGTTGCCGAGGAAGAGGACAAGTATTATACCGGAAAGAAAGAAAATCAGATGTCCGAACAGGAACTTGAAAAACATATTGCTAAACTGCAGAAGGAAATGAAGCAGGCAGCAGCTGATTTACAATTTGAGCGTGCAGCAGAATTAAGGGATAAGATAGAATCACTCAGGGGGAAGTAATGAAACTACTAAGGCAGTTTTTAATCGTACTAATTATTTGCTTTATTGGGGAAGTATTGAACAAAGTAGTACACGTTCCACTCCCGGGCAGTATCATAGGAATGATATTGCTTTTTATTTGCCTGATCACGGGAGTCATTAAATTGGAGAAAATAAATGAGATAAGCAGGTTTTTGATAGATCACCTTGCATTCTTTTTTATTCCGGCAGGGGTGGGCCTACTTGGTTACGTGGGAATTTTAAAGAAAAGTATCCTTCCTATATTGGTTATATGCTTTGTTACAACTTTTGTTGTAATGATCATAACCGGATGGACTATACAGTTGATTAAAAGGAGGAAGGGTAAATGAAAGAAATTATAAGGTCACCTTTATTCGCACTGCTTATATCAATCTTGGCTTATGAGATTGGTATTTTTATAAACAAAAAAACAAGGATAGCATTTTTCAATCCTTTAATGATTGCAATAGCATTGGTTATTGGAACATTGCTGGCATTACATATTCCATTGGAAGATTATAAGAAGGGAGGAGATTTTATTTCTCTTTTTCTTACACCGGCAACAGTAATACTGGCTGTTCCTTTATATAAGAACATAAATTCCTTAAAAAAAGATTATGTTGCCATACTGGGGGGTGTAATTATTGGATCGGTTACTGCAATTTTAAGTGTGTGGGCTATGGCGAAGGCTTTCGGACTTTCGAAAGAACTGATTGCTTCCTTGATTCCAAAATCTATAACAACTCCACTGGGAATTGAATTATCAACCCAAATAAAAGGAATACCCTCCGTAACAGTGGCCGCCATTATTATTACGGGTATATTTGGTGCCGTGTTTGCCGAATGGTTATTGAAAGTTTGTAAAATAACTGATAAGACTGCAAAGGGTATAGCTATTGGAACCTCATCTCATGCACTAGGAACAACGAAGGCTGTTGATATAGGTGAAACGGAAGGAGCTATGAGTGGGTTGGCTATTGGGCTTGCCGGACTTGTAACGGTTATAGTTGCAACTGTTTTGTTTAAATTTGGATTATTTTAAATACAAGACAAGTTTCATACATGTTTGAATTATTTTCGTACAATATTATAGAAAATGTTCAATAAGGAAGTGAAAATATGAAAAACATTTATGTTGTATTATCTTCAACTCCTACCATGATGGGAAAAATAATAAGGGTATTTACCAGAAGCTTTTATAATCATTCCTCTATCAGCCTTACGGAAAATCTGAACGAGATGTATTCGTTTGCACGATATAGGGCTTCTAATCCTCTGGTTGGCGGATTTGTAAAAGAATTTCCGAAAAGGTTCACTCTGGGAAAGGAATCGGATGTTTGTATAAAGGTATTTAGGATACCTGTAACAGAAGAACAGTATGAAACCATAAAATTGTTTATATATAAAATAAAAAATGATAGGGAAGAGAACATTTACAACTCTTTAGCTGCAATAGGGGTTTTACTGGGGTGTAAATTTGACACCTACAAGGCATATACATGTTCTGATTTTGTAGTAAGAACTCTTGTTGAGGGCAATGTTCTATGGGATACATGTATTTCTAAAAATATTATTCCAGATGAAATTCATACACTTCTTCACAAATACACTTCTTATAGCGGATGCTTAAACGCCTACGAGCCTATTGCTGGTGTTAATTTTGATGCTGAAGATTTTTTTGAAAAAACAGGTACTATAAATGAAGTGGCATATACCTTAAATCATTTCTATAGGCTAATAAAGCGTAATATCTTATACAGCTTTTATATTGCTTCAAAGCTTTCGCAGATAAATAAAATTTTTACAGTTTAGATTTATATTCGACTTTCTAATCCTCATTGAATTTGATTACATTTATGATATACTAGTACTCAAATGAAATTTTTAGGAGGTTGCTTAAATAATGGAATGCCTATCAAAACTTAACTTTTGGTTGGATAATGAATATTTCGATCAAGACACAAAAAATGAACTTTTGTCCATAAAAGACGATGCCAAGGAAGTGGAAGACCGATTCTATAAAAGCCTTGAATTTGGAACCGGAGGACTCAGGGGTATTATCGGAGCCGGAACCAATAGAATTAATATCTATACAGTGAGGGTTGCTTCACAGGGCTTGGCAAATTATATAAACCAACTGGGAAACCAGGACAAAGGTATAGTTATAGCATACGATTCACGTTTTATGTCACCGGAGTTTTCACTCGAAGCTGCAAAGGTATTCTGTGCAAATGGTATCAAAGCTTTCCTGTTCGATGAATTGAGACCTACACCACAATTGTCATTTGCCGTAAGATATCTGAAAGCTGCTGCCGGAGTAGTTGTAACCGCAAGTCATAACCCAAAGCAGTACAATGGCTACAAGGTATATGGAGAAGACGGCGGACAGCTTTCCATTGATGGTTCAAATGCCGTTATATCTGAAATAAATAAGATTGAAGACATAACAAAAGTTAACATTATTTCAAAGGAAGAAGCTATAATCAAAGGCCTCCTTCAGATTATAGGCAGTGAAATCGATGATGCATATATTGAGATGCTAAAGAAGTTGAGAATAAACAAGGATGCTGCTTCAAAAGTTGCTGATACCTTCAAAATCGTATATACTCCACTCCACGGAGCAGGTAATAAGCCTGTAAGGAGAATACTTTCAGAAAGCGGCTTTAAGCACGTGTTAGTTGTTAAAGAGCAGGAACTTCCTGATTCACAATTCTCAACAGTAAAATCTCCGAACCCTGAAGAAAGATCTGCCTTTGAGCTTGCAATCAAGCTTGCGTCAGAAAATGATGTTGATTTGATTATCGGAACTGACCCGGATAGTGATAGAGTAGGTGTGGTTGTTAGGAAAAATGACGGGGAATATGCAGTTCTGACTGGTAACCAGACCGGATGTTTGCTGTTGGAATATATTCTCACTGCAATGAAAGAAGAAGGAAAGCTTCCTTCTAATGGTTTTGTTGTAAAAACAATAGTTACAACGGAACTTGCAAGGGTTATAGCTAACTTTTATAATATTGAGTTGGTTGAGGTTCTCACCGGCTTCAAGTTTATCGGAGAACAGATAAAGCTTAGAGACGAAACAGGAAAACAGAAGTATCTGTTTGGCTTTGAAGAAAGTTATGGTTATCTTGCAGGAACAGATGTAAGAGACAAGGATGCCGTAGTTGCATCAATGCTAGTTGCTGAGATGGCTGCTTATTACAAGGCAAAAGGTATTTCTTTATATGATGCACTTATAAATGTTTATGAAAAGTATGGTTATTTTGTAGAAGGCATCAGTTCCTTTACACTTGAGGGTAAGGACGGGGTTACAAAAATAAAACAAGCCCTTACAACCATGAGAAATACCAGACATGAAGCATTTGGTGGTATCAAGGTTAAAGCTATAAGGGACTATCAGAAATCGGAAAGGTATGTTATAGCAAGCGGAGCTACAGAAAAAATCACTTTACCTGAGTCTGACGTTCTTTATTTTGAAATGGAAGATGGTTCATGGTTCTGCGTAAGACCATCAGGAACAGAACCTAAAATAAAGATTTATTATGGAGTATCAGAAAAGACATTGAATTTGTCTCAGGATAAGCTTGAAAAGTTTAAAGCGGGCGTTCTTGATGTTATAAAACCACTCTTATAATATAGAAAAGCAAAAGCCCTGAAAATCGGTGCTATCACCTGATTCTCAGGGCTTTTATTTATGGGAGTTGGATTACTGCAATTTCCGGAACCGAAAGAAATCGTAAAGGAAACAGAACATTACCCAAGCCCCTGTTAATATAAACAATTATTCCATTAATTTTATGGAGTCCTCTCCTACACCCCATCTTGCAAAGTTGTTCTCTTCTAAGAATTCTGAACTCCAGATGAAAAGGCATCCATATCTGTCCACCGTGAAAATGACCGCATAGAAAGTAGTCTGTGTTGTTTTTGGATAATGTAAGTACCGTATCAGGGTTATGGGAAAATGCAATATTAATACGGTTATCGGATGTCGAATCTATATTCCCGAATGCTTTAGTCAAATCGGGTTTTCCCCTTTTCAGATCATCAATACCAATAACATTGTATGTAGTATTATTTTTGAAAATACTTGTAGCTGCGTTATTCAAGACCACAGCCCCGGTTTGTTCCAGTTGGACAATAAAGCCTTCTACACCATCTTTTTTATTGAGATGTGCTTTATGGTCATGATTACCAAGTGTAAGGTATACAGGGAAAAAATCAGCTATTGCTTTTATTAAATCCAGAGCTTTAGGGATATCTTTATCTGTTTCAATATAATCTCCGGAAATAAGAACTATATCAGCATTAACTTCTTTTAATTTGTTTATAATCTTTTTCTTGCTAATATGAATATGATTTACATGCAAATCGGATAAATGTGCGATTTTAAGGCCTTTTGAACTTTTACTAAAACTTACATAATTATTTTTTAGCAGGGTGGTTTCAAACAGCATATAAACCAGCAGAAGTATTGCAATGCCTGTTATTATAATGTAACTCATTAATTTCTCCTGTTTTTTAATTCTTTTTCCAAGTAAGGTTATAAATAAGTATATTCTAAAATATTTTCTTTGTAAAATAAAACAAAATTTTGTTGTTGGTTTGTCAAACATGCGTTACACAATTAGTAAAAAAATAATGGAGCGTCTCATTAGGCGATTTCCAGCCTAATGGACGCATAGGAAATCTGTTATATTTCCAATTATGTATGTAAAGCTGC
>JAEYNY010000053.1 GCA_023412275.1 Bacillota bacterium | reverse complement strand
TT
This sequence comes from Bacillota bacterium, assembly GCA_023412275.1. Lineage (GTDB taxonomy): Bacteria > Bacillota > Clostridia > Acetivibrionales > DSM-1351 > Ruminiclostridium. The sequence goes on along the minus strand of JAEYNY010000053.1, from coordinate 19,031 downwards.
GCCAAGGTGAAAGTCGCGAGTTCAAATCTCGTAACCCGCTCCACTATTTGCGGGTGTAGTTCAATGGTAGAACATCAGCCTTCCAAGCTGATTGCGTGGGTTCGATTCCCATCACCCGCTCCATAAAAAAGAGAACTGTTTTCTTAGAAAACAGTTCTCTTTTTTATGTTTTGTCAACATGAAATAAGCTTGTACGAGCTATTTCAGCAAGAAATTCATAAAAATTCGAATGTTGGGGATACATAGCCTATAAAATAGTATATAGGATTTTTTAACCTTTGTGGTAAAAGGAGGAAATATGTGTTCACAGCATAAAAAGTTGTGGAAGAAGGTATTGAGAGTATTATTAATAAGTTCACTAATGGTTGCTTTATCACCTCTTTCTGTTTTTGCAGGGGAGGCAGATATTAAAACTCCGCCACTATCCTCTACTCAGAACAATATACTCTACATGGGAATACTGGTGTGTGTGTTAGGTATGTTATTCGGAGTATTTCAATTTCTGAAGATAAAAAAAATTGCTGCACATAAAAGTATGTTAGACGTTGCTGATACTATTTATCAGACCTGCAGAACCTATCTGATTCAGCAAGGAAAATTTCTGGCATTACTGCTTATTTTTATTGGAGTCTGCATTGCTTTCTACTTTGGCTTTTTGCAGGATAAAGGAGCAGGAGGGGTGGCTCTTATACTGTGCTTCACTGTTGTAGGTATTCTAGGTTCCTACAGTGTTGCGTGGTATGGTATAAGGATGAACACTATGGCCAACAGCAGAATGGCTTTTTGCTCATTGGAGAGGAACCCCTTGAAGCTGCTTTTTATACCTCTTGATTCGGGAATGAGTATAGGTGTAATCCTTATATGCGTTGAGCTTATTATGATGCTTATAATTCTAAGGTTTGTTCCATGTGAACTGGCAGGTGCAAGCTTTATAGGATTTGCAATAGGTGAATCCCTGGGAGCCAGTGTGTTGCGTATAGCTGGAGGTATTTTTACCAAGATAGCTGATATTGGATCTGATCTAATGAAAATTGTCTTTAAAATAAAGGAAGACGATCCAAGAAATCCGGGGGTTATTGCAGATTGTACAGGTGATAATGCGGGGGATAGCGTAGGCCCTACGGCAGACGGGTTTGAGACATACGGAGTCACAGGAGTGGCACTGATAACCTTTATTATACTGTCTGTAACAGGCAAGCTTCAAAGTCATATGCTCATATGGATATTTACAATGCGTATTATTATGATAATAACTTCAATAGGATCATTTTATATAAACAAATTATTCAGTAAAGTCAGATTTGGAAACAGAGAAAGTATTGATTTTGAAAAGCCGCTGACAAGCCTTGTCTGGATTACTTCATTTTATTCAATAATAGCAACCTTTCTGGTAAGCTTCTTTATGATAGGCCCGGGAACCGTAACAAACGATACTTCCGACGGACTATGGCTTATCTTATCTTTAATTATAAGCTGTGGAACTCTGGGAGCTGCGCTTATACCTGAGTTTACAAAGATATTTACAAGCCCCAAATCTGTTCATGTACAGGAAACCGTCACAGCCTCCAGAGAAGGGGGGCCATCCCTTAATATCCTTTCAGGACTTGTGGCCGGTAATTTCAGTGCCTTCTGGAAGGGCATGGTTTTTATTGTTCTGATGTTTGCGGCCTATATTGCAAGTAAAATGGGGTTAGATGATATAATGAGCTACCCTTCAATATTCGCTTTCGGTTTGGTGGCATTCGGATTTTTAGGTATGGGACCTGTTACCATTGCAGTTGACAGCTATGGGCCTGTTACGGATAATGCACAATCTATATATGAGTTATCGTTAATAGAGTCTATACCTGATATTGATTCCGAAATAGAAAAAGATTTCGGCTTTACACCTGATTTTGAAAAAGCAAAGTATTATCTGGAGGCCAATGACGGAGCGGGCAACACCTTCAAGGCAACAGCAAAACCGGTATTGATAGGAACCGCAGTGGTTGGAGCCACAACAATGATTTTTTCGCTGATATTGGTGATTAAGGACACTCTTGGAGTCAAACCGGAGGAAATATTAAATCTCCTTAATCCCTTCACTATTCTAGGTTTTCTCTGTGGAGGAGCTGTAATCTACTGGTTTACGGGAGCGTCTATCCAGGCTGTTTCAACAGGTGCTTACAGGGCAGTAGAATATATAAAGAAAAACATACAGCTGGATGAGGATGCCAGTTCCAAAGCGGCTGTGGAGAAATCTAAAGAGGTTGTAAAAATCTGTACACAATACGCACAAAAAGGAATGCTTAATATTTTTGTGGCAATCTTCTCTTTTTCATTGGCATTTGCATTTTTGTCTTCTCCCAAATCAGGAAATGATTCAGTAGCACTTTTTGTGTCATACCTGATGTCTATAGCAGTTTTCGGTCTTTATCAGGCTATATTTATGGCAAATGCCGGAGGATGCTGGGATAATGCTAAAAAGGTAGTTGAAGTGGATTTGCAGCAGAAGGGTACACCTCTTCATGATGCCACTGTAGTAGGAGACACCGTTGGAGACCCCTTTAAGGATACTTCGTCTGTCTCTCTTAACCCGATAATCAAATTTACTACCCTTTTTGGTCTGTTGGCAATGGAAATAGCTATTTCAGACACCTTCAAGGATGTTGCTCCTTATGTGGGGATAGTATTTTTGGCATGTGGATTATTCTTTGTATGGAGATCCTTCTATAGAATGAGGATAAACAGAAAAAACTAGAGAGAATATAAATACAGTTGGTGCTTTGGCCGAAACATACGGTCAAAGCACAGTTTTACTCTAGCCCATTTCCTTTTTATCTCCATTATAATATAATAATAAGGTATGTATCAAAAAGAAGAAAACAGGTGCATTGTGTTAGCCTAATATACAACGAATTGAGGTGTTTCAGATGTTTTCTGTAACCATAAGAGAGATCATGGAAGAGTTTCAGCTGGAAGAATTAACCGGGACCCCGGACTACGACAATGTGGAAATCTCATCAGCCGATGTGAACAGGCCGGGATTACAGCTTGCCGGATATATGGAATATTTTGGAACAGATAGAATGCAGATAATCGGTAAAGGTGAAACTGCCTACTTGATGCAGCTAACAGAGGAAGAACGGTATAAGAGACTGGATAACTTCTTTAAATGCGGTTTCCCGTGTATGGTTGTAGCAAGAGGATTAGGGGTTTTCCCTGAAATGATAGAAGTAGGCCGTAAATATAACATTCCTGTTTTAAGGACAGATGATGTAACATCCAGATTTATGAGCGGTGTTATAAGATATCTGAATCTTCAGCTTGCACCGAGAACAAGTATGCACGGTGTTCTTGTAGAAGTATATGGTGAAGGTATACTGATACTTGGAGAAAGCGGAGTTGGAAAAAGTGAAATAGCTCTGGAACTGGTAAAAAGAGGACACAGGCTTGTAGCCGATGATAATGTCGAAGTCAGAAAGGTTTCCGACAAGACCCTTGTAGGTACTGCTCCTGATATAATACGTCACTTTATAGAGATAAGAGGTATCGGTATTCTTGATGTAAAAAACCTTTATGGTGTTGGGTCTGTTAAAATGACAGAGAATATAAACCTTGTAATAAAGCTTGAACATTGGAATGATAAGAAAATATATGACAGACTTGGTCTTGAAGATGAATTTACCGAAATTTTAGGTCTTGCAGTGCCTTGCCTTAATATTCCGGTGAGCCCGGGAAGAAACCTGGCAATTATAGTTGAGGAAGCTGCCATGAACAACAGACAGAAGAAAATGGGATACAATGCTGCAAAAGCTCTTAGTGAAAGAGTATTGGGAAATATAAATAAAGATATATAAATACAAGTACATTTTGAAACCCGGCTGGGGAGGTAGAAGCATTGAATATAGTAGTTGATACACATACACATACAGTTTCAAGCGGACACGCATACAGTACAGTTCAGGAAAACGCAAAAGAGGCTTATACAAATGGAATTCGCATGATTAATATTTCTGATCACGGACCGGCAATGAAGGGAGCTCCATTTCTATATCATTTCGGGAATCTTGAAATAATACCGGATATATTGTATGGGGTAAGGATTGTTCGTGGAGTAGAATTGAACATAACGGATTATAATGGTACGGTTGATTTACCTGAGAGATATTTAAAAAAGTTGGAGTTGGTTCTGGCCAGCTTTCATGATATTTGTATAGAACCTTCTACAATCGAAAATCATACCAATGCAGCCTTTGAAATATTAAAAAATCCATATATAGATATTTTTGCTCATCCCGGAAATCCTCAATTTCAGATAGACATTGAGAAGGTTGTTAAAACGGCAAAGGATTACGGCAAACTTATTGAGCTGAACAATCATTCCTTTAATGTGCGCAAGGGAAGCGAAGATAATTGCAGGGAAATAGCACGAATGTGTAAAAAATATGGTGTGAGGATAACAACAGGGACTGACTCTCACATAAGCTTTAATATTGGCAGATTTGATAATGTATTGAAGATTTTAAAGGAAGTGGAGATGCCGGAAGAATTGGTTGTAACTACTTCCGTTGAGAAAATGGAAAATTATCTTTCCGAAAGGAAAAAACGTATTGAAAAATAGATATGCCAGTGAAGGAGGAATGCGTTATATTACAGAATGAGGAGTTTGTTCAGAAGCTAGTTTCTGTTACCGGAAAGGACGGAGTGTCAGTTAATGAACCTATGTCTAATCATACCTCCTTTAAAATAGGCGGGCCTGCTGATATAATGACTTATCCCAAAAACAGCACCCAGCTTGTAAACATTGTAAGAGAGTGTGTGAAATCCAATGTCCCATTTATGGTTATGGGAAACGGCACTAATCTGCTGGTGTCAGACCAGGGAATCAGGGGCGTCGTAATTAAAATATATGACAATATGGCAGCCTTCAAGGTTGACAATGATACCATTGAGCTTGAAGCAGGAATACTTGTTTCAAAGGCATCTAAGCTGGCACTTGAATATTCCCTTACAGGGTTGGAATTTGCAGAAGGAATCCCGGGCACTGTAGGCGGGGCTGTAACTATGAATGCAGGAGCCTATATAGGTGAAATGTGTATGGTTGTTCACCAGACCGAATACATGGACCAAGAAGGGAATATCATAACGATAACCGGGGATGAACATTGTTTTTCTTATAGAAACAGTATCATACAGAAATCAAAGGGGATAGTTCTCAAAACAAGATTAAAGCTTCAGAAGGGTGACAGTGCAAAGATAAAGGAAAAAATGGATGAGTTCAATTTTAAACGGAGAGATAAGCAGCCGTTGGAATGGCCCAGTGCAGGGAGTGTATTCAAAAGACCCCAGGGATATTTTGTGGGCAAGCTTATTGACGATAGTGGACTTAGAGGTTTCGGAATTGGAGGGGCACAAATATCAGATAAACACAGCGGCTTCATTATAAATCGCGGAGGCGCAACATGTTGTGATGTTTTAGCCTTGATAAAGCACATACAGAATACGGTTGATGAAAAATTTGGAGTTCAGCTAGAGCCTGAACTAAGGATTATAGGAGACTTTAACTGATAAAGATTACACATACAAAAGATTTGGGGGATTAGGATGAGATTTGTAATAGTAACGGGAATGTCAGGTGCGGGCAAAAGCCTTGTTACCAAATATTTAGAGGATATAGGATTTTTCTGCGTAGATAACCTTCCTCCAGCACTGATTCCCAAATTTGCCGAAATCAGTGCCCAGAGCGAAGGCAAAATGGAAAAAATTGCTCTGGTTATAGATATAAGAGGCGGTGAACTTTTACACGATCTTTTCCCTGCTTTGGCTGAGGTCAAAGAATCGGGTTTCAGCTACGAGATACTTTTCCTTGAAGCAGATGATGATGTTCTTGTAAAAAGATATAAGGAAAGCAGAAGACAGCATCCCTTAGCACCGGAAGGACGTCTTATTAAGGGAATCAGGGAAGAAAGAAAGGCACTTCAGACCATAAAATCAAATGCAAACTATATAATAGATACATCGACTCTGGTAACAAGGCAACTCAAACAGGAGATAAACGGTATCTTTTTAGAAGGGAAGACTTTTAAAGGGATAATAATTAATGTGGTATCCTTTGGATTTAAATATGGGATTCCAACAGATTGTGACCTTGTTTTTGATGTAAGGTTTATACCTAACCCTTATTATATAGCTCCTATGAAGAAGCAAACAGGAAAGGATCAGATGGTTAAGGAATTCGTATTAAATGCTTCCGAAACAAAGGAATTTATAGCAAAGCTGGATGATATGCTGGATTTCCTGATTCCAAACTATATAAAAGAGGGAAAATCCCAGTTGGATATCGGAATAGGTTGTACAGGCGGAAGACACAGGTCGGTTGCAATAGCCGATGAAATATATAGAAGACTGGAAGAAAAATTGCATAGGGTGGTTATTGAACACAGGGATATTGAGAAAGACGGTAAAGGGGTTGGAAAATGAGTTGGTTCAGTTGGATGAAGCCTGGTGCCAGAATCAAAAGGTGGATAGCATTACTTTCAGCAGGTATAGCCTTAATATGTTTCAGTATCTTATTTACCATATATAATTACGATAAGGGAGTCCAGTACATCATTGAAATAGCTACTTTGGCGTTTTTGGGCTTTGCAGGTGTTTTTGCAGCCTTCAGACTTCTTGTGAAAAATTTTGCAGGTAAGTCAATGAACGGACAGGATATAAGCAGCCTTCTCCATGAAAAGAAAATTTCGGTCAAGGGGCCAAAAATAGTGGCAATAGGAGGCGGTACAGGCCTTTCTACAATGTTGAGGGGACTTAAACAGTATTCGTCAAATCTAACTGCATTGGTTACCGTAGCGGACGATGGAGGTGGCTCAGGGGTATTACGGGAGGATCTTGGAATGTTGCCTCCAGGTGATATCAGAAACTGTATTCTTGCATTGGCAGATACGGAGCCTATAATGCAAAAACTTCTTCAATACAGATTTCAGGATGGAATGTTGAAAGGACAGAGCTTTGGAAACCTGTTTCTGGCCGCTATGGATGGTATTTCAGACAGTTTTGAAGAGGCTGTAAAAAAAATGAGTGATGTTCTGGCGGTAACAGGAACAGTATTGCCTATTACCCTTGAAGACGTCAGGTTATGCGCCGAAACAGACAATGGAAACACAATCCTTGGAGAGTTTAACATAGGCCACAGAAGTGAAAGTGATAAATCCAGAATAAACCGGGTTTTCCTGAATCACAAAAAGGTTAAACCTCTGAATGAAGCAATTGAAGCCATTATGGAAGCTGATATTGTTGTATTAGGCCCAGGAAGCCTTTATACAAGTATCATACCGAATCTTTTGGTGGATGGGGTATGTGATGCATTGGGCAAAACAAGAGCTGTTATAGTATACGTATGTAATGTAATGACACAGCCGGGTGAAACTCAAGGTTACAAATTGAGTGATCATATAAAGGCAATAGAAAAACACTCTCACAGAGGTTTGATTGATTACTGTATTGTAAATACATCAACAATTCCTGAAGAAATGATGGAAAGATACCGCAAAGACGGAGCTGAGCTTGTCAAGGTTGACTCTGATGTAGTAAAGAAAATGGGGATTGAGATAATTACCGGAGATTTTAAGAGCATTAATAATGGCTATGTAAGGCATGATTCAAACAAGCTGGCAAAAAAAATTATGGAACTGGTAACGGAGCTTGTTCTGGCAAATGACGGAGACAGAATACTTGACTATTATTATGCAAAAGATAGAATAAATAAAATCGGAGGCTGATAACATGGACTTTGGAAAAAGCTGCTGGTACACCTACCAGCAAGGTTGTCAAAGAGAATGGTTAATCACAAACGGCATCGGAGGTTACTCATCCTTGTCCCTGATATGTTCCAATAACAGAAGATACCACGGCTTACTGGTTTCTGCATCAGTACCTCCAACAAAAAGGCAGCTTTTTCTCTCCAATATTTTAGAAGACATGAGCTTTGAAGATGGATTTACCGTGTCTTTTAGCTCCTTTCAAACAGGCAGTGGATACATAAACAATGGTTATACACATCTGCAAAGAGTTGAATATAATTATCTTCCGGAATTTGTATATTCTTATAAAGATATTTTTGTAAAAAAGAAAATATCAATGAAGCAGGGAGATAATACCGTAATTGTACAATATGAAGTGCGAAACGGCCATAAAGAAGCAGTTTTTAAGCTCACACCCCTTATAAACAACAGAGACCATCATTATACCAGTAAAAGCAGTCATTTAAAATTCAGCTTAAAACAAGAAGCAAATGTAATCCGCGTATCAGGAGATGTAGGAACGGAAATCAGGTTTCTGGTTGATGGCGGAGAGTTTAAAAGCTATGATGACTGCTTTTTTTATGACATGCTTTATGAGGTTGAGAGAGAACGTGGGTTGGACTATACTGAAGACCATTTTATACCGGGCTGCTTCAGCATAAAACTTAAACCCTGGGAAACAAAAACAGTTTCGTTTATTGCAACAACCGAAAACTATAACCTTGAAAGTATAAACGCATCACGAGTGATACAATCCGAAGAAGAAAGATTAAAAGAGCTTCTGGACAGGGCCGGTCTTCAGAATGAGCTATGCAGAAGACTGGTACTTGCTGCGGATAGCTTCATAGTATACAGAAAATCAACAAAATCAAAGACGGTAATAGCTGGTTATCCGTGGTTTACCGACTGGGGACGAGATACAATGATTGCCTTCAGTGGCCTTACATTGGCAACGGGAAGATATGGGGATGCAAAGGATATATTGTTGACATTCTCAAAGTATGTCAATCATGGGCTTATTCCCAATATGTTTCCAGATGACGGTGAAGAACCGGCTTATAACAGTGTAGATGCTGCATTGTGGTATTTTGAGGCTGTTAACAGTTATCTTTCTTACACAGAGGACTATAATTTTATTCAAAATGACATATACAGCTGTCTCAAGGACATATGTAGCGGATTTGTAAATGGTACTATCTATGACATTAAAATGACGGATGACGGCCTTGTAACGGCAGGTAACAAAAATACACAGCTCACATGGATGGATGCTAAGGTAGGAGACTGGGTAGTCACGCCTCGTCAAGGAAAAGCCGTAGAAATAAATGCCTTATGGTATAACGCTTTAATGATTATGTCCGGTCTTGCTGAAAGATTTGGCGATAATGACATCTATTCGGCTATAGCCTCCAGAACAAAGGAGTCCTTTCAAAAGGAATTCTGGAATGAAAAGGATCAATGCTTGTATGATGTAATTAATTCGGAAGGGAAAGATTCAGATATAAGGCCAAACCAGATACTGGCCATAGGACTTTCCTATCCGGTTATTGAGGGACAAAAGGCTGAAAAAATATTGAATAAGGTGTGGGATGAGCTATACACACCTTATGGACTTAGATCATTATCCTGTACTAACAGTGGATACAAAGGAGTTTATTGCGGAAACCAGCTTGAAAGAGACGGTGCGTACCATCAGGGTACAGTCTGGACCTGGCCTTTGGGAAGGTTTATAAAAGCATACATTCAAATAAAGGGTGGAACAGAGCAGGCACGACGAAATGCACTGGAATTTATAAACCCTTTTTTGGATCATGTTAAAAACGGTGGATTGGGCAGTATTTCAGAAATATTTGACGGGGACAATCCACACTATCCCAGAGGATGTTTTGCACAGGCGTGGAGTGTTTCAGAGATTCTGAGGGCGGCTGTTGAAGACATAGGAATCGACCAACTTGGTCAAAGAATAAATTATTAGTGTGCGGGAGTGTTGTTAAGTGTCTTTTTCAACTGTAGTAAAAGATGAGCTTTGCAGGATTGAGCTACATGAGGAATGTTGCATGAAATCCGAAATTTTAGGGGTTATCCTTACAGGTAACCTCTTTTCCCATGAAAAAGTATTAAGAAATACAAAAGTGGTTACCGAGAACGCTGCTTTTGCCAGAAGAATATATTCAATATTCAGGAGAATATACAATATTAGCCCGGAGGTTGCTATCAGAAGAAGCAGTAAGCTGAAAAAGCATGTGTCATATTCTCTTACGTTGGTACCGAACCAGATGATAAACAGAATACTGTACGATTTCGGAATAAGTGCTTTTTCTGAGGATGAATATATTCCAACTGCAAGTACACTTGAAAGGGTATGCTGTAGAAAAAGCTTTTTAAGGGCGGCTTTTCTCTCGGGAGGTTCAATAAGCGACCCTGAAAAAACATATCATCTGGAAATAGCAACTCACAATATTATGTCTGCAGAAATTATTAAAAATTTACTGGATGATTATGATATAAACACAAAGATAATCAAACCCAAAGGTAGCTTTGTGGCTTATATAAAAGAAGGAGAGCAGATAGTGGATTTCCTTAATATCATTGGTGCACACACAGCCCTTATGGAGTTGGAAAACGTAAGGATATTAAAAGATATGAGGAACAGTGTAAACAGGATAGTGAACTGCGAAACTGCAAATCTTGAGAAAACCGTAAATGCTTCCATTAGACAAATAGAAAATATAAAGTATATTCAATCCACAATAGGAATAGACAAGCTCCCTGAGAACCTTGCAGAAATAGCCGACGTGAGGCTGCAATTCAGTGATGCGAGCCTTAAAGAGCTTGGAGAAATGCTTCATCCTAAACTTGGAAAATCAGGAGTAAACCATAGATTGAGAAAGCTGGATGAAATTGCTGACGAAATTAGAAAAAATAACGAAAGGTAAAATCAGGGAAATATAGAATTGATACTGTGAATAAACAAATAGGAGGAAACAGGTTTGGAAGTTAAACTTTCAAAAAAAGGGACAACCCTTGTTGTAAGAATAATGGAAGATATGGACCATCATTCTGCACAGTATCTCAGACAAAAGATAGACAGTGAGATTACCAAAGCAACTATAAAAAATATTGTATTTGATTTTACCAATGTAAACTTCATGGACAGCTCAGGTATAGGTGTTGTTGTAGGAAGGTACAAAAACGTATGCAAGTTGAACGGTAAGGCGGCTATAGTTAATGCAAATCCAAAAATATTGCAAATATTTGAGATGTCTGGTGTATTGAAGATTATTCCTGTGTACAACAGTTTGGATACAGCTATTTCAAGCATGTGCGGTTAATATTGTAACATCATGTTAAAGAGAGTGAGGAAAAAAAATGCAACTGGTTAATGAGATGAAGCTTGAATTTATGAGTAAATCCAATAATGAATCCTTTGGAAGAGTTGTTGCTGCGGCATTTGCGTCTCAGCTTGACCCTACTGTAGAGGAATTGGCGGATATAAAAACGGCTGTTTCCGAGGCTGTTACAAATGCCATAATACATGGATATGAAGATTCTTCAGGAACAGTAGAAATGATTTGCAGACTATATGACGAAGGTATTCAGATAATCATATCAGATAAAGGAAAAGGAATAGAAGACATTGAGCTGGCACGCCAGCCTCTTTACACTTCAAAGCCGGACATGGAACGCTCAGGAATGGGTTTTACAGTTATGGAGAGTTTTATGGACAGCGTCGAAATAGTTTCTGAACCCAATATGGGTACAACTGTCACAATGTTTAAAAAATTAAAATCTTAAAAATATTTTTCATAATAGAAATAATACCGGGGCTGAAGATTTTTACATTCACATGTAAATAATTAGAATTTATGTATAAAAATATATATTACAGCTAATAATTAGACTATACAAGATTTCATTCCCCGAAGTAATAAGATACGGCCTGCGACAGGCAAAATATGTGACAGAAAGGTTTAGGCAGAAAATATGAAGGAAACATCAGATGATGCTGTTTTAACTCTTATAATAAAGGCCAAGGCTGGCGATAAACAAGCCCAATCCATTCTGGTTGAAAAGAATGTAGGCCTTGTATGGAGCATTGTTAAGAGATTTCAGAACAGAGGATATGAAGTTGACGATTTATTTCAAATAGGAAGCATTGGATTAATCAAAGCGATAAACAAGTTTGATACATCTTATGATGTCAAATTCTCTACATATGCTGTTCCTATGATCATTGGTGAAATAAAGAGATTTATCAGAGATGACGGAATAATAAAAGTAAGCAGATCTCTTAAGGAGGTTTCCTCAAAAGCGCGTATAACCAAGGAGATTATGAGTAAGGAACTTGGTAGGGAGCCTACAATTAATGAAATTGCTCAGCGTATGAATATTTCACCTGAAGAACTTGTCATGGCAATCGAAGCCGGATGTACTCCGGAATCTCTTTACAGTACTATAGGAGATGGAGACAATTCTCCCATACTGCTTATAGACAGAATAGATGCAGCAGACAATAACAACTGTGAAGTCGATCTTATTGACAAAATAGCTATACGGCAAATACTGGACACACTGGATACAAGAGAAAGACAGATAATCATATTAAGATATTTTAAGGAAAAGACCCAGGTTCAGATAGCAAAATTGCTAGGAATTTCCCAGGTACAAGTCTCCAGAATTGAAAAGAAGATACTTAGGGATATTAAATCTAAAATGATTGCAAACAATAATTAAAGGTCAACGGTTTACACATCATAAGAGGTGGCATTTTGATATGATTAACAATTTAAAAGCTATTATTGCAATCATAGCTGCCCTGATTTTGGGAGCTATAATAATTGTACTGGTACTCACGGGTTTCCCGTCTTCAAAAAAAATGCACAACAAGGGAGTTTATGTATTAAACCCTAGTCCTATTGAATTAAGATTATAACAGAATATAAAATTTACCATAATAAATAGAATGAAAATGCAAAGTATATTAAATATAACAAATTGCATTTTCATTTTTTTATATGCATATGGGAGGCCTTTTATGAAAAAGAGTTTTACCAAGGATCAATACTCAAAATACGTTGAAGAAGTCTCGCCGAAATCTAATCTTTTTGCAAATGTTTTAAAGGCTTTTCTGGTTGGAGGCATTATATGTGATATTGGACAGCTATTTATAAATTTGCTGAAAAATAGAGGCTTGAACAATGATGCTGTATCTGCCATAACCAGTATTATAATGATTTTTCTGGCAGCACTTTTAACGGGACTTAACGTTTACGACGAAATAGGTAAGTTTGCGGGAGCGGGATCGATAGTGCCAATTACGGGATTTGCAAACTCGGTAGTGTCTCCTGCTATGGAATTTAAATCCGAAGGATACGTCCTTGGAATGGGTGCAAAAATGTTTATTGTTGCAGGGCCTGTAATAGTATATGGAATTTGTTCATCAATAATTGCAGGTATTATACACTACCTTATTACTTAATAGCCGAAAATGAAAAAATAGCTATAGCTAAAGGAGGCTAATAAAATAAACATGGCAGAAAAGCATATAGGAAAGCAGACTGTATTCTTAAAAAATCCACCTTCCATTAAGGCTACAGCATCGTTTGTTGGGCCAAAGGAAGGTAAGGGCCCTTTAAAAAACGACTTTGATTATATAATTCCGGATGAATTATGGGGAGAGGACAGCTGGGAGAAAGCTGAAAGTAAGCTTGTAAGGGAGGCTTTTGCAAAAGTTCTACAGAAGGCAAAGCTCACAAATGATCAAATAAATTATGTTCTTGCAGGGGACCTTCTAAACCAGTGTATAGCAGCAAACTACGGACTAAGAGAAACTGAAGTTCCATTTTTTGGTTTATACGGTGCCTGCTCAACTATGGCTGAATCAATGAGCATTGGAAGTTTTTTGGTTGAGGGTGGCTTTGCTGAAAATATAGTATGTATGACTTCCAGCCACTTCTGTTCAGCAGAAAAGCAGTTCAGATTTCCTCTTGAATTGGGAAGTCAGAGAACTCCTACTGCACAGTGGACAGTAACTGGTTCTGGTGCGGTAGTACTTTCTTCTGGGGGTGCCGGCCCGTATATAAAGCATATTACTACAGGAAAAATTACTGATTTAGGAATAACAGATGCAAATAATATGGGTGCAGCAATGGCTCCGGCAGCAGCGGATACTATATTTGCTCACTTTAAGGATACAGGGCTTCAGCCTGATTACTATGATCTTATTGTAACCGGTGATTTGGGCAAGGTCGGAAAACAAATTTGTCAGGAAATGCTCAAAGAGAATGGATTGGATATAGAATCCAGATTTAATGATTGCGGAGTAATGATATTTGATGCGGAAACCCAGGATACTCATTCGGGAGGAAGCGGATGTGCTTGTTCAGCAACGGTGTTTGCTGGGCATATATACAAGCAGCTTACTCAGGGGAACTTAAAGAGAGTACTGTTTGTTGCTACAGGGGCATTAATGAGTCCTATAAGTTCTCAGCAAAAGGAATCCATACCGGGTATAGCACACGCTGTGGCGATTCACAGAACATTAAACTAATGAGGTGAAATAATGACTTACTTGAGTGCTTTTATAGTCGGTGGAATAATTTGCGCCATTGGTCAAATATTGATAGACAAAACAAAATTAACATCTGCAAGGATATTGGTAGTATATGTTGTAGCTGGAGTAGTATTAGCATCTCTTGGGATATATCAGAAAATAGTTGATATAGGAGGAGCAGGGGCCACTATTCCTCTTACCGGATTTGGTTATAATCTGGCAAAAGGTGTTTTCCGGGATGTGGATGAAACAGGGTTGCTGGGAGCATTTACAGGAGGATTTAAAGCAGGTGCTGCGGGGCTTGCCGCTGCTGTATTTTTTGGGTTTATGATGGCTGCAATATTTAAACCGAAAGCAAAAAAATAAACATGCTAGAGGAATATTTAAGGTCAAGGCTAAAGTAATTTATTAGTTTTTGAGGATTTAAATATTCTTCTTTTTTTACTTTTTGAAAAAATATATGGAATTTTGCCTTGAAATTGTTTATAATTGAAGAAGATTTTTTATACTCATCAACGAAATATGGAATGTAGAAGAACAATACATAAAAACAAGGTGGATGAATTATGAACATAGAGTATATAAACCCATTTATCGAAGCAAGCCAGACAGTTCTTAAACAAGTTGTCAACGTTGATGCTAGGTTGGGAAAAGTATTTTTGAAAAATTCTCCTTATCAGGGAGAGTCAATACTTATAATTGTAGGAATCACGGGTAAAATTCGTGGACAAGCTATTTTTACAATGTCCAAGGATGTAGCGTTTAAAATAGCTTCAGCGATGATGATGGGTATGCCGGTTGACGAGTTAAATGAAATATCAAAGAGTGCACTTTCCGAGCTTACAAATATGATATTGGGGAATACGGCCACTTTACTTTATAATAAAGGAATCGGTATAGAAATTACCCCTCCTTCATTGCTACTTGGTGAGAATTTGCAGATTTCACAGTCTAAAATGAAGACAATATGTATACCTTTATATCTGTCGGATAATGAGATTCTTGAGATTGACATTTCCGTTCAGGATTGAGAAATTATAAGTAAAATGATAAAATAAATAAACATACAATAAAAAGATGGTTAGTAAAGCCATCTTTTTATTGTATGTTTATTTTAGTAGATTCTTTGATAAGTGACTGAAAGGAATGTGAGTAAATATGGCACTTAATATAGTACTGGTGGAACCTGAAATTCCGCAGAATACAGGAAATATAGTGAGAACCTGTGCAGCAACCGGATCTGTGCTTCATCTTGTGGGGCCTCTTGGATTTTCCATAGAGGATAAATATCTGAAAAGAGCTGGACTTGATTACTGGGATGAGGCAGATGTGAGGTATTATAACAGCCTTGATGAGTTTTTTGAAAAGTTTCCGGGAAAGACCTTTTACTATTCAACCACTAAAGCAGTAAATAACTACTGTGACGTACAGTTCGATAACGATAGTTTTATTCTGTTCGGAAAGGAAACAGCAGGCCTTCCCGAGGAACTGCTGAGAGACAATAAGGAGTATTGTATAAGAATACCTATGAAAAACGGTATCAGATCCCTTAATCTTTCAAATTCTGTTGCAATCGTTTTATATGAGGCACTAAGACAGCAGAATTTCCAAGAAATGAGGCTTGAGGGACATATGGTAAAATATGAGTGGTAAAATATTATGGTGTTTAATTTTGAAATAATGGGTATATTAAAAAAGTATAATAAAAATAGTGCAATGTAAGAGAGGGTTAAAATGGTTAATAGAACCAGACTTGTTGATGAATTTTTAGAATTGGTCAAAATAGACAGTTTATCGGGAAAAGAAAGAAAAATGTGCGATACACTGAAGCGAAAGCTGGAAAATATGGGATATATGCCTATTGAGGACAATGCAGGAGAAAAAATCGGAGGAAACAGCGGAAATATAATATGTACCGTTAAGGGAAACAAGAATGTACCTGCTATTTTGCTGGGGGCACATATGGACACTGTAGTTCCCGGAATTGGGAAAAAGGCCATTGTTGACGGAGATATAATCAAAACCGATGGAACAACAATTCTGGGAGGAGATGATGCTTCCGGGATAGCAATAATACTGGAGACGATGAAGATTCTCAAAGAGGAAAACATTCCTCACGGTGATATACAGATAGTATTCACAGTAGCTGAAGAAATCGGTTTACTAGGTGCAAAAAATCTGGACTACGGCAAAATACACGCAAAATACGGATTCATTCTAGACAGCGACGGAAGAATAGGCTGTGCAGCTGTAAAAGCTCCTTCGCACCATAAGATAAAAGTGGTAATAAAAGGTAAAGCTGCTCATGCCGGTATGGAGCCTGAAAATGGAATAAGTGCATTTACAATTATGGCTCATGCTATGGCAAACATGAAACTCGGAAGAATTGACGATGAAACAACGGCAAACATTGGTATAATTCACGGTGGAACAGCTACAAATATTGTATGTGACAGAGTTGAGATTGAAGGTGAGGCCAGAAGCAGGCAGCAGGATAAGCTACAGGCTCAGACCGATCATATGAAAGACTGTTTTGTACAGGCAGCAGAAAAATTCGGAGGACAGGTTGAATTTGACTATGAAGTTGAATATCCTGCATACAATTTACCGATGGATTCTGGAATTATAAGTATAATGAAGTCAGCAGCAGCGGACTGTGGTATTGAATTTGAGGCAATAGTTACCGGAGGAGGTAGCGATACAAACATTATTAATTCAAAAGGAATTGAAGCAGTTGATTTGAGCGTTGGTATGATCAATGTACACAGTGTTAAAGAACAAATATCAATTAAGGATATGATAGATGCCGCTACTTATCTTACTGCAATTATACAAAACGTAAAATAACTGACAACGAAGCAGCCAACAGGGGGATATATATGTTGCAAACTACTTTAATAGATAGGGAAATATCTATTAACGACAAGGAGTGTTTCGATAAATATTTCGGAACAACCCATGTCCTTGCATCTGAAATGAGTTTTACAAACTTTTTCATGTGGAGGGAAGACTATAAAATAAGATTCGGAATAATATATGATTTTTTATGCATAATGTCAGTAAGGGACAATTTAAAACCTTTTTGCTTTTTTCCCGTAGGAGATTACACAAAGGGAGAAGAGTTAAAAAAGACTATATACGCAATAAAAGTGTACTTTGCTTCACAGGGATGGAATTTAATATTCTCGAGAGTTACCGGACAGCAGAGGGAAATTCTTGATGAAATCGGAATTGAGTATAATGCTACAGAGGATAGAGACAATGCTGATTATGTGTATACTGTAAAAAGTTTGTCAACTTTGGCAGGAAAGAAGCTTGACGGCAAGAGAAACCATATTAATAAATTTAAAAAACTTTACAGCTTTGAGTATGAAGAAATAACACCATCCAATATACAGGAATGCAAAAATATAGTAGAAAAATGGTACCATCAGAGAAGACAAACAGGTGATGAAAGCCTTTCCCATGAAAGAATTGCAAACCATGAACTTCTTGATAACTACGGAATACTTGGACTAAAAGGCGGATTAATCAGGGTTAACGGTGAAACAGAGGCTTTTACCGTTGGAGAGCAGCTTAATAAAAATACTGCAGTAATTCACGTTGAAAAGGCAAACGCTGAAATTCACGGTATTTACACAGCGATAAATCAACAGTTTATAAACAAAGAATGGCTCCATATGGAGTATGTGAACAGAGAACAGGACATGGGAATTGCGGGGTTAAGAAAGGCAAAATTATCCTATAATCCTGATCACTTAATTGAAAAATACACAATTGAAGTTTGTTAAATAATTATTAAATTAAGCGTATATACTATTGAAAATGTTTTTGAAATATTATAGAATTATTTTGGTTTAGGAAAAGGAAACCAATTGTTTTGTCGATAAGCATTAATTTGCTTGACTAATTAATAAAAAACTTAGGAGGTAACACCAATGGCAGTAAAAATGGGTATTAATGGTTTTGGACGTATTGGACGTCTTGTTTTCAGGGCTGCAATAAACAACCCTAATGTAGAAGTAAAGGGAATCAATGATCCTTTCATCGATCTCGAGTACATGAAATATATGCTTACTTACGACACAGTTCACGGTAAATTCGAAGGAACTGTAGACGTAAAAGATGGCAAATTAGTAGTTAACGGAAAAGAAATCGCAGTATTCGCTGAAAAAGATCCTACAGCTATTGCTTGGGGAGCTTGCGGTGCTGATTATGTTGTTGAGTCAACAGGTGTATTCACTACTACTGAAAAGGCTTCAGCTCACTTAAAGGGTGGAGCAAAGAAAGTTATTATCAGTGCTCCTTCAGCTGACGCTCCAATGTTCGTAATGGGCGTTAACAATGACAAGTACACTAAGGACATGACAGTTGTATCAAACGCTTCATGTACTACTAACTGCTTAGCTCCTGTAGCAAAGGTTATCAACGACAACTTCGGTATAGTAGAAGGACTTATGACTACAGTTCATGCTGCTACTAACACTCAGAAGACAGTTGACGCACCTTCAATGAAAGACTGGAGAGGCGGAAGATCAATCCTCGGAAACATCATTCCTTCATCAACTGGTGCTGCAAAAGCAGTTGGAAAGGTTATTCCAGAATTGAACGGAAAATTAACTGGTATGGCTTTCAGAGTTCCTACAGCTGACGTTTCAGTTGTTGACCTCACAGTTCGTCTTGAAAAATCAGCT
>JAEYNY010000036.1 GCA_023412275.1 Bacillota bacterium | reverse complement strand
GCATTAGCAACCTTCAGGAAGCCTGCGATGTTAGCACCGGCAACGAGATTGTCTTCCATTCCATACTCTTTTGCAGCAGCACTAGCGCTGTTGTAAATGCTAATCATGATATCCTTGAGCTTAGCATCAACTTCTTCAAATGTCCATGAGTAACGCATGCTGTTCTGGCACATTTCAAGAGCAGAAGTAGCAACTCCACCTGCATTTGCAGCTTTAGCAGGTCCATAGATAATCTTATTGTTGAGGTAAACTTCAACAGCTTCAGGAGTTGAAGGCATGTTTGCACCTTCTCCAACTGCGTAGCAGCCGTTTGCTACCAATAATTTAGCTGAAGCTTCATCTATTTCGTTCTGAGTAGCTGAAGGAAGAGCGATATCGCACTTAATGCTCCAGATACCTGAACAACCTTCAGTGTAAGTAGCGTTCTTGTGAATCTTAACATATTCGCTGATTCGCTTTCTTTCAACTTCTTTAAGTTGCTTAACAGTATCAAGCTTAATTCCGTCTGGATCATAGATGTATCCGTTTGAATCACTTAATGCTACAACTTTTCCACCTAACTGATGTACTTTTTCAGTAGCGTATATTGCAACGTTACCTGAACCGGAAACAACAACGGTAGTACCCTTGAATGATTTACCCTTAGCTTTTAAAGCTTCATCCATGAAGTAGCAGAGACCGTATCCTGTAGCTTCAGTACGAGCAAGGCTTCCGCCCCAAGTTAATCCTTTACCTGTGAGTACACCGGTAAATTCATTTCTCAATCTCTTGTATTGTCCGTACATAAAGCCGATTTCTCTTGCACCTGTTCCGATATCACCTGCAGGAACGTCTGTATCAGCACCGATATGCTTTGATAATTCTGTCATAAAGCTTTGGCAGAATCTCATAACTTCTCCGTCTGATTTACCCTTAGGATCGAAATCGCTTCCGCCCTTACCGCCGCCTATTGGAAGAGTAGTGAGTGAATTCTTGAAAATTTGTTCGAAACCAAGGAATTTGAGGATACTTGCATTAACGGAAGGATGAAGTCTTAATCCGCCCTTGTAAGGACCGATTGCACTGTTGAATTGAATTCTGAAACCACGATTAACTTGAACCTTTCCCTTATCATCAACCCAAGGTACTCTGAAGAAAATCTGTCTTTCTGGTTCAACTATTCTGTCGAATATACCAGCTTCAACCCATTCAGGGTGCTTTTCTGCAACTACCTCAAGTGATTCGAGAACTTCTTTTACTGCCTGATGAAATTCTGGTTCGCCAGGATTTCTTTTAATGACCTGATCCATTACTCTTTGTAATATTTTCATCTAAATAACCTCCTGTTATGTATTTAATTATTTAAGTATTATTTGGTGACAGGAGATATTTAGTCATGGTAATTTGAAACAAAAGTTACAAAAAATACCTTTTATAAGCTGACATACTGCCTAGAATGTAAAATAAAAGAAGACATGTAAGCTAAACTGTATACTCCGTTGTACACCAATTATTAACTTTTTTCGCCTTTCATATTATATCATCAGGCCATTTATTATGCAAGAGCAAAAAGTGAAAATTGCAATTTTAATTAATAAAATAATAGCACCAAAAAAAGGATATGCTTGAAACTACTGAAATAAGGGGCTTTAGTGTGAGAAGTTAAATTTTCACATACGATGAAGTGATAAAGAAAAAAACTAATAATTGCAAGCAGTCGCGAAATCAGTGTCATTTATTTTGCATATTATTTTACATATTATGTGTGCTTTTTTATATACCGTATAATAGGGCACTTCAGAGGTTGGCATGTGGTAAATAATGTTGTTAATAATCCTTCGTAAGGTTATAATAATATTACTTATTTTTGTAATAAAATCTCAAGGAATTTTTGATGAAAGGTAAAAAAATGAGCAAATTACAACTTATTGCTACATCTGCATTTGGAATAGAAGCTATAACCGCAAGAGAATTAAAAAAACTCGGATATTTTGAACAGAAAGTAGAAAATGGAAAGGTTACTTTTTCAGGGGATGAATCGGCCATTTGCAGAACAAATTTATGGATGAGGACTGCAGATCGTATTTTACTTAAAATGGGTGAGTTCAAAGCCCTGAGTTTCGAAGAACTGTTCGAACAAACGAAAGCCTTACCATGGGATGAAATAATCCCAATTGATGCGGAATTTCCGGTTGAAGGAAAGTCAATCGATTCGAAACTTTTCAGTGTCCCCGATTGTCAGGCTATAGTAAAAAAAGCAGTTGTTGAAAAGCTCAAACAAAAATACAAATGTGAATGGTTTGAAGAAAACGGCCCCAGATATAGAATAGAAGTAGCATTACTAAAAGACATAGTTACTCTTACAATAGATACAAGCGGAGCAGGACTTCATAAGAGAGGCTATAGAAAGCTGGTAGGAGGTGCTCCTCTGAAGGAGACTCTTGCTTGTGCCATGATTCTGGTAAGTCATTGGAATAAGGATAGGATTCTGTTGGATCCTTTTTGCGGAAGCGGGACTATCCCCATCGAAGCTGCTATGATAGGAAGGAATATTGCGCCGGGCTTGGGCCGTGAATTTGATGCTGAGAAGTGGCCGTCAATTCCCCAAAAACTGTGGGATGATGCTCGGGACGAGGCATATGATATGATGGTGGAGGATCAGGAACTTAGAATTCACGGTTCGGATATAGATGAAGATGCCATGAGCCTTGCAAGGTACCATGCAAAAAAAGCCGGTGTTGAGGATGCCATACATCTTCAGAGACTTCCCATGTCTGATATAAGCTCCAGATACAAATACGGGATTATTATATGTAATCCTCCCTATGGTGAGAGGCTAGGAGAAAGGGAAGATGTAGAAAACCTTTATAGAGAAATGGGTAAAGTGTTTAAAAAGCTGGATACCTGGTCTTACTATGTAATTACCTCCAACATGGAGTTTGAAAAACTATTTGGCAAAAGGGCAGATAAAAAACGCAAATTATATAATGGCAGACTTCTTTGCAACTATTACCAGTTTTTTGGACCTCCTCCACCGAAACAAATAATCAATACACAGCAATAATTTATATATTTCAAACAAAATAGGCTAAGTATCGGTTGACGAGACTTAGCCTAATTAGATAACATAGTAATGTAGGAATAATGTAGCACGGTAAACTTGCAAGTAAAAAAATACGGTAATATGGTAGGTGAATTTTATGTTTTTAAAGGTACAAAAATCAGATCTTTCGGGTAATATAAACATACCCGGATCAAAGTCCCACACTATAAGATCATTATTTCTGGCAGGGTTGGCAAAAGGTACAAGTATTATTAGAAATCCTTTGCTTTCATCAGATGCAGTTTCTGCAGCAAATGTATGCAGGGCTTTTGGCTCTACATATGACTTTATTGAAGAAAGTTATAGGGTTAATGGAATTGGAGCATATCCACAGGTTCCGGAAAATGTTATTGATGTAGGCAATTCAGGAACAAGCCTCAGGCTTGGTCTTATGACTGCTGCTCTTGTTGAAGGGCATACTGTTTTTACAGGAGATTATCAGATTCGTAAAAGGCAGATTGGGCCTTTGGTAAAAGCCATAAATAATCTGGGTGGTACAGCGTTTACAACCAAGGGAAATGAATCAGCGCCTGTAGTTATTAAAGGAAGGGCGACAGGAGGTTTTACGGAACTTGATTCTGTCACGTCACAATACCTGTCCTCTATTTTGTTAAATGCTCCGCTGCTTGAAAAGGATACCCATGTTAAAATTACACGTCTAAATGAAATACCTTACGTAGAAATTACTTTATGGTGGTTGGACAAGTTGGGCATCAAATATTCACACAATTCAATGAAAGAATTCTTAATTCCGGGAGGCCAGCAATACAAGCCTTTTGAATGTACCATTCCCGGAGATTTCTCCACCGCAACCTTCTTTATGGTACAAGCGGCAATATCTGGTAACGAGTTGATTCTGACAAACCTTGACATGTCCGACCCTCAGGGAGATAAAGCTGTTCTTGGTATACTTCAGGATATGGGTGCGGATATAAAATATGATGATAAAAAAATAAAAATAAAAGGAAAGAGTCTTAAGGGGAGAGAAATTGATATGAATTCTATACCGGATGCTCTTCCTGCAATGGCTGTAGCAGCCTGTTTTGCAAAAGGTGAAACCAGACTGGTCAATGTTCCTCAGGCAAGACTAAAGGAGACCGACAGAATAAGCGTAATGTGTTCAGAGCTTACTAAAATGGGGGCTGACATATCCGAGCTACCGGATGGTTTGATTATACGTGAAAGTAAATTACGCGGAACATCCGTAAAAGGCCACGATGACCACAGAGTAGTAATGTCCTTGGCGATAGCAGGATTGAATTGCGATGGAGAAACCATTATTGATACAGCAGAGGCAATGAATGTTACATATCCCGGTTTTGTTGAATCGGTAAAAAGCTGTGGCGGAAAAATTCAATTAATATAATTACAGCCGCTGATTAGCGGCATATGGAGGTTTATATGTTAGGAAATACATTTGGAAGGTTATTCAGGGTTACGACATGCGGGGAATCCTATTCAGGAGCTTTCAGAAAGAATCCGGATATTCCGCCTGAACTGTGGGGCGGATTGGCAGTAATAGTTGACGGTGTTCCGGCAGGGCTGAAAGTAACTTCTCAGATTATACAGGAAGAATTGGATAAAAGAAAACCGGGACAGTCCCAGCTTCATACTCCAAGATCAGAAGCTGATAAGGTCTATATCTTTTCTGGAGTGATGCAGGATGACAGAACAACAGGTGCACCTGTGTGTATGATTATCCCAAGCAGTGATATAGGAGATTACCATATAGAACAGCACAAAGGTAATAAAGATTTGTTAAGACCCGGACAGGCAGCGTATACCTATTATAAAAAATACGGTGAACATTCCGACTATCTTGGAGCAGGAAGGGCATCAGCACGTGAAACAGTTGCAAGAGTAGCAGGAGGGGCTATAGCAAAAATAATTCTAGATAGTATGGGAATTGACGTAATAGCCTTCACAGTTGAGTCTCATGGTATAAAAGCAGGACCGTTTTCATATGAAATTGCCAAACAGAATTACAGGGCAAATGAGATAAATTGTCCAGATCCAGCTATTGCAAAGCTAATGATTGATGATTTGCTTCAGGTGAAAAAGGAAGGGGATTCCTGCGGAGGTGCTGTGGAGATTATAGCAAAGGGAGTACCTGCAGGACTTGGCGAGCCTGTTTTTGATAAGTTAAGCGCTACAATTGCACATGGGATTATGTCTATTGGAGGTGTCAAAGGAATTGAGATAGGAGACGGTTTTGGAGTAGCATCCAAAAAGGGCTCGGAATGTAATGACACCCCTTATTACGACGAGGAGACGGGACGAATCAGATTTAAAACAAACAGAGCAGGTGGTATGCTGGGAGGAATATCAAACGGTGAAGAAATAAGAATACGTGTTGCTGTTAAACCAACACCAACCATTTTAAAGGATCAACTGACAGTGAATGTATCAACTCTTGAACCGGTTACCCATAAATTTGCATCGAGAAGTGACCCTTCACTTGTACCGAGAATATACCCTATTTGTGAAGCCATGGTTAGAATGGCACTGGTAGATAGTATACTGATGGCCTCTGGAAGCAGGGGTATAACTGATATGGATAACAGGTTGGATAAACTATGATAGAATCTCGAAAAAACATAGTATTGATAGGTATGCCTGGTAGCGGTAAAACGACAGTTGGGAAAATATTGTCGGATATACTCGGGTACACCTTTATTGATACTGACCATCTCATTTGTGAATTGACAGGTAAAACCCCCAGGCAGATAGTGGAAGAAGACGGTCTTGAATATTTCATGAAAATTCAAGATGAAGCTGTTCTTTCGATTAATGATGATACTTGTATAATATCAACAGGCGGAGGCCTTGTTCATAGTGAAAATTCAATGAATTATTTAAAAAGCATCGGATTTATTATATATTTGAATACAAAGTATGATATTATTAGAGAGAGAATGGATGCATCAAGAAAGTTAGTCAGAACAGCGGGAACTTTACTTGAGTTGTACAATAATAGAGTTCCTTTGTACCAAAAATACGCAGACGTAGCTATAGATTGCGATTCTGCAGATCCTGATGTCGTTTCGGGGACGATACTTGGGATTATATCTTCAAAATAAACTGATAAATAAAAAGAAAAGGGTAAAAAGAGGTACAATGAGTAAGATAAGGATTTTAATTGCTGACGACAATCAGTTGGCTGCACAGACATTAAGGGATAATTTGGAAGAGCACGATGACTTCGAGGTAACCAACATAGCTCAGGATGGATATCAAGCGATTGAGCTTATAGAAAAGGATTTACCCGATGTAGTTTTATTGGACATAATTATGCCAAAGCTAGATGGCATAGGTGTACTAGAATATGCCAGGACATTAACAAAGGAAAGCAGACCCGTATTTATCATTTTTTCAGCAATAAGCCAGGAAATTTATATTTCAAGAGCTATGAATCTTGGGGCAAATTATTACATAATTAAGCCCTTTGACGAAAGCGTTATTGCTACTAGAGTAAGGCAATTATATTCCGATTCTGAAAGGGCTCAAATTGGAAAAAGTCAATATACATATAAGGCGACAAATAATTATAAACAAAAAAATCAAACAGATAACGAATTAAAACTTCTTGCAACAAAATATATGAGAGAATATGGCCTGAAAGCTCACATGACCGGGTATTCCTATATCAGAGATATAATAACGGCTTCTTTTGATTATTATTGCAAAACAGGCTCTTTACCGAAGGGGGTATACAGGACAATAGCAGAAAAAAACGGTGTCCCTGTTCAAAAAGTTGAGAGAGCAATAAGAAATTGCATCGAAAAAGGAATTGATGAGGACGAAAATACCAAAAAACCAACAAACTCACAAGTTATATGCCGGATCATAGAGAAGATAAGAAAAAATAACTAATACAAAAGGGGCTGTCGTAAGAGAGAAATTGCTTTCTACCTTATGACAGCCCCCTTTATGTAGTTTAGCATTAAGCGTTTACGTTATCCTTTAAACCTTTTCCAGCCTTAAATACTGGAGCCTTGGAAGCTGGGATAGTAATCTCTTCCTTAGTCTGAGGATTTCTGCCTTTTCTAGCAGCTCTTTCTCTAACTTCGAAAGTTCCGAATCCAACTAATGTAACTTTATCGCCAGCTTTAAGAGTTTCCTCTACGGAAGAA
>JAEYNY010000026.1 GCA_023412275.1 Bacillota bacterium | reverse complement strand
ATTTCTTTTGCTTCATTCTCTTTTTCATTATCCACTTTAAACATCATAGTCTCGTTAATTCCCATTTATATCACCTTCCCAGTTACCTCTAATCAATATCCAACTTTTCCTAAATTTTCATAAGGCCATATACCATAATATTACCTCATTTATCAGGCTTTTGCAACAATTTTTCCTTCAAATAACACTCCATTAACTTTTGACAATATTGTTTGTGCCAGTTTGCCCTTAAGACTAATATCACCTTTTGCCATTACCCGAATATAATTATTTGTCAACCCTTCAATATAGCCGTCTTCATCGTGCATCTCCTGCTCGTATAAAACTTCCATATCCCTTCCCACATACTTTTCAAGATATTTTTTTTCAAGCTCATCCGAGAGGGCCAGCATTATTTCGCTTCTTCTTTCCTTTTCTTCGGGGCTTACCTGATTTTTCATTTCTGCAGCAGGGGTTCCCTTTCTTGGTGAATATTTAAATACGTGAATTTTAGAAAACCCAATTTCTTCCGCAAAATCACGGGACTTTAAAAAGTCCTCTTCAGATTCACCTGGAAAACCTACCATCAAGTCGGTAGTGATTGCAACATCAGGAATATTGTTTTTAAGTAGCTCCACACTTTTTCTATATTCATCAGTGTTATATTTTCTGTTCATTTCAGCCAGGGTTTTATCACAACCGCTTTGCAATGACAAATGAAAGTGCGGACAGAGCTTTGGCAGCCTGCCAGCAGCTTCAACAAATTCTTTTGTAATTGTAGTAGGTTCTATAGAACCCAACCGTATTCTTTTAATCCCGTCAATACTGTGTATTTTCTCAATAATATCAAGCAGATTGGTATCCCCTAGCTCTCTACCATATGAAGCCAGATGGATACCAGTTAATACAACCTCTAAAAATCCACTGTCTGCAAGATGCTTTACTTCTTCTATTATATCATCCGGTTTTCTGCTTCGTATAGGCCCCCTTGCATAAGGAATTATACAATAGGCACAAAACTGGCTACACCCTTCCTGTATTTTCAGGTAAGCCCTTGTCCGCTCTTTATATGTACTTAATTTAAGCTCCTCGAAAGACCTTGAAGCCATTATATTGTCAACAACATTTATTCTGCATTCACCTGCTTCAATTCTTTCTACATAGTCCATAATTCTGACGCGGTCCTTAGTGCCTATAACCATATTGACACCTGGAATCTTTAAAACTTCTTCTGAGGACGTCTGTGCATAGCAACCCATAACAATAACAATAGAATCGGGATTTGTTTTCTTCGCCTTTCTGATAGCCTGTCTGGATTTTCTGTCACTTAGATTTGTAACCGTACATGTATTTATTATATAAACATCTGAAGCCTGTTCAAAAGAAACTACTTCATATCCGTTTTCCTCAAATATTGAAGAAACTGCTTCCGATTCGTATTGATTAACTTTACAACCTAATGTATAAAAAGCTACTTTTTTCATTAATGCTTTCAATCCTCATTTTTTATTTTATTCACTTCATATGGTTTCATATATATTAAGAAAGTATAACATTAATGGCGTATTTATTTCAACACTAAGCTACTGTGATATTTTTAGAATAATTATTGATTAGCTACCTTCTCAAAGTCGTTCCCGCCGTTACCGCTTGCCTGACATCCTATCAGTGTTAAAATACCGGGATTGCTGTTCCAGGTAAAACCGTGCTTCTTATTATTAAATGCCTTACAATTAACTAATTTGTGATTAACACTGATGCTACTGCCGCCCAACTTGAATCCGTTTCCGTCACTGTCAGTGGTTGAAGAACCGTTTTCAGTCTTTCCGTTATAGCTTGCTTCACAGTTTTCAAAATAAACTGAACCGATTGGTCCGGTGTCGTCTTTTGTATACAGATCCCAACCGTCATCAACATTATATTTGGATATACAGCCGATAAACTTATTACCCTGACCACAGGTAAGTTTTGCTGCAAAACCGTCGGCATCCTCACCATTGTCAGGATCATAGTTGCTGTGTGAATAACAATTTCTTACAGTATTATTGCTTGGCCATTGTGCTATAGTGTTGTAGCTTGAATTAAACCTTGAAATTTGCAGACCTGAATCACTGTTTGCATAAAACTCACAGTCTTCAATTACGTTATTGTTTCCTGCCAACAGCATTCCGTTATCACCGGCTTTCTGAATCTTAATGCCCTTTATGTTCCAGTAGTTTCCGGCCAATATTACTCCCCTGTTGGATGAATTAAATGCCATCCCGGAAAAATCCAATACTGCCTTTTCATTACCCAGAACAACTATATTTTTCATACTGCCCTCATTTCCATTGTTACCCTCAGCTATGGTTACTGTCTTGGAAAATGAATACGTACCGCTCTTAAGGTAAATTGTCTTGCCGGCTTTAATACTGTCAACAGCCTGTTGTAAAGTCATTGAGCCATTAGGTTCAATTGTAATATCGCCTTCTGTGGGATTAGTGTTTCCACCGGGATCGGTGGTTCCATTATTAACAGGCAGAGTAGTTACCTGTCCAAGCAAATATTTCTTTAATATTGCAAGATCAAGGATTGTTACTACCTTATCGCAATCAAGGTCAGAAGCATCGGTTTTTATTGTAACCGACTGTCCAAGCAGATACATTTTTAATGTTGCAAAGTCAATGGTATCTATATTGCCATCACCATTTATATCACCGCATTTTATTGTTTGGCCCGGATCTTGTGGATCGGTAGGTTCAGTAGGGTCAGTTGGATTAGTGGGATTTGAACCATCCAGCTTACCCACGCCTGCATACTGTGTAACCAGTTCCTTTACCTGGCTTGCAGGAGTCAGGTAGCCTGTATAATCATATGGTGGTATATAGCTGCAAGTTGAGGTTGTAGGTTGATTACCCTTACAGCTTACGTATGTATTGTCCTTAACATCGTAGTATCCTATTGAATCACTGTTGTACGATCCTATTGGGCCTGCTGCCATTCCGGATTCTTCATTAATTGCGCCTGAACCAACTCTTTCGAAGTAATTGCTTTCAACTTTGAGTTTAGCTCCCATTCTTGAATTTACAGCACTATTCAACACATCAGCATAATAGTTGCTGAATATATGTCCTGTTCCGAATCTGTAGCTAGGCAAGCGTTCCTTTAGGTTTTTAAACACATTATGGTGATATGTCATTTTCCTGTCATAGTTGTCAGTGTCAGATGATCCAACAAGACTTGTTTTAAAGGAATCATGAAAGTAGTTCCAAGAAACTGTAATATATGCACTGTCTTTTTTACAATCCAACAAGCCATCATACCAGTCTACATCACCACCGGAAATATCGCCCTTCTCATCCACCTTGCCGTCGCCATTGCAGTCACCTATCATGTTGTATAACTCACAATGGTCAATCCAGACATTTTTGCTGTCCTCAATTCCTATACAGTCGGTAGGTGCCAGAGTATGGTGGATCTTCAGATTTTGAACAATAATATTGTTGGCTTTTACAATATTAAGCCCTACTCCTTCCAATTCTCCGCTACTGCCTACACCGATTATTAAAACGTTTGAAACCTCTTTAACTCCAATTGCACCTGTACCGGTAAGCTTGGATGCTACTTTTATGATCAGCGGAGAAGTATCAGCGTCCTTTTTTCTCTGGTTTAAAAGATCTGACATCTCTGTGGCACTTTTTACCGTTACCTCTTTTCCTCCTGCACCTCCTATGGTTCCACCATTCATCGTAGCAAAACCAATCAGACCAAATAGTCCATTTTCTGCCGCTTGAGCTGTATTAACCGCGCCAAGTCCCACAAGGGATTGCACCATGACGGCCCCGGCCAGAAGAAAAATTTTTATTTTTTTTAACATAAAAATACCTCCTTTAAATTTATTTGATTATTTTGTTCTGTGTATTTTCAACTACCCGCATGAAGAGCACTTCAGCAGGGCACTTTCCGACCTATTCATAAGATGGTTACAAATTAGAGAGTTTCCGATGATTTGGATATTCCCGGATATAAAGTTAAGAACATTTTCGGTCTACTTCCTGGCATCTTCTATTCTGAACAACATACGATGATAAGCAAAATAAGTTTTATAGAGTACAATAAAGGGAATAAAGAAAATTACGTAGAAGCGTTTTGCCTTGAATCCGTAAGAAATTACTTCCAGTATGGACTTAATATAATTTTGGGCGTATATAGATAGAAGTTTCATCAACCCACCAGATTTATCCTCTTGACTGTTTTCATTTTCAGGGCTGGCGACAGGTTTCGCCCAGGACTTTCCATGTGCCATAAATTCACTGAATGTATCCCTGTTAATGTGAAGAACTTTTGCTTTAGGTTCAAAATACAGTTGGTATCCCCTGTATGTTACTCTTAAACAAAAATCAACATCTTCTCCTGTCTTCAATTCCTCATTGAATACGCCTATTTCTTCGATGAGGCTTCTTGGAATACTGATATTGGCCGAGGGAAAATAACTGTTGTTTATTTTTGTTTCCAAAGCCGGATGGTACGCAGACCATGAACAGAAGTCATCACATACCGCCCAGAAGTTTTTGTTATAGCCCCCTATTCCCCCGCCAACCATTTTTACTTTTGAATTATTTTTTTTCAAATTCAAATGAGCGTTAACATGATTCAGAACAAAATCACTATCTGCCAGACAGTCGGAATCTGTAAAAATCAGATATTCTCCCGTGGCAAGTGATATTCCCTTGTTTCTTGAAGGTGATGGGCCTTTTTTCTCATTAAATACATACCTGACATTAAAAGATTTTATAATTTCAGCCGTATTGTCCGTTGAATTATTGTCCACAACAATAATCTCCATTTTTTCTTTGGGATAACTCTGGTTAGTTATACAATTAAGGCATCTTTCAAGATATTTTTCCGCATTATAAGCCGGAATAATAACAGATATGGCAGGAAGACTACTTATATCTTGGCTATGTATCAACTCGTTTTTTATAAATTGCACCTCCTTTTTACACTAGACGTTCTAAGATTCCAAAGGCTTTATTATCTTTTTTTGATAATTTGGTTCAATTTAATACTACATATGTTATTATTTTACAATAAATATTATATCAAATGAGTTGCACCATAGCTATAAAATTCACTACCAACCTTGTCTTAATCCAAACATTTTTTTTAAGAAATTATTGAATGAAAACATTGCCCAAACTTTGTAAGAAATGCACAACGACCTTCCAAACCCTTTATATAGTAGCACTTCATGGTATTTTTTTGTAAAGATTTACCCTGGTTTCAAACATCTTCATTGACTAATATTTGAAAAGCGGGTAATATTAAAATGTAAAAAAAATAATTGTTTTTTACCTTAATTATAAGGAGGATGGATAATATGAAATCATTTGATATTTCTTTAAAATCTATTAACGACGTAAAGGATTTCGTAAATATCGTTAA
>JAEYNY010000016.1 GCA_023412275.1 Bacillota bacterium | reverse complement strand
CCTTTCTTTCTTCTTTATATCGCATACATTCATCATCGTCATAAATAATGTGATTGTTTATTATATGACCAACTTCATGATATAAAATAAATTGCCTGACATTCAAAGGAAGGAAATCAAAAAAATCATGCAAAGCAATAACTATTTGATTTGTTTCAATATTTGTTCTAATACATGCTATTCTATCGTTATTAGATAATAAATTAGTGTCATATACTACCCAATAATCTTCAAATCCTTTTTCACTTGACCTTTTAGGTTTATGTAGCTTGCCCTTCTTTAATCGGATTAACAATTCATTTATATAGTCTATATTGCTAATTTCATTAGTGTTTTGAAAAACTAACTTTATTTTTTCATCATCGGTCATGTATTTCTCTCTTTTCATTAAAATTTTGTTATATTACTAATCATATTACTCCTCTAGCCTAATTTTGTAATGAATATTATAAAATAAGCATTTTGTTTTATAAATGATGAACTAATTCACATACCTTATAAATGGTTTGTCCATTAATTCATTAATAATTTCATCTTCACATAACAACTCACACTCTGACGGCGTACAAACTCTTGGTATTTCATTCGTCATCCATAAGCTTTTATCCCTGCTCCATATGTACTCCTTAAACGGAGTGACTACAAACGGTACTATAACATGAACATTTTCAGGAATTTGATAATTTCTTCCCACAGTATGCAACTTTAACCATTTTACTTTTTCTTCTACTTGTGTTATAGCATTAATAATTTTCTTTTTACGAAAATCAAGTGATTTTTTTTCACCCTTAATGTAACTTAGTGACATTTTATTTGACTTTAATTCTCCAATAAACAAGAAATTTTTGTATATAAAACTTAAGTCAATTTCTTTAGAAGTATCATCTTGATGGATTAATCTTTTTTTACATTCCCATAAATTGAAGCCCTTACTTATAAGCCTGCTAATAACGACGTCTTCAAACAAATGTCCTTTTAGTTCCTCTTTGACATTTAAGAAGTGCATCTTAGTAAGCAAAATAGGTATAATGGAAGCATAATCGATAATGAAATCATCGTTTATAGCTGGAAATAATAAATATCTAGGTCCCAAAGTATCAAGCGAAATGTTAGTAGTGGACTTAGGAATCGATAATTCACATAAAACGTTAATCACTTCAGTTTTGCTTAACTCATAAGCAATAAGTTTTTCATTAAGGCCATCATAATAATCTAGTAACTCATTAGCTAAAGAATCGTAACTTTTTATATGGCGATAAGATCTTTTTAAGTTATCAATTCCTATTTGATGATTTTCTCTACACATCATATATTCTCTGAATACTACTAAATAAATTACATTAACGAAACTTTCAAGGTTGTAACCAAAATTCTTCCTAAATGACTCTTTATAATATTCATTTGTTTTAAAATAATGATTTAAATTGATAGGTAGCCAAATAAAGTTTGGTTTGAAATTTTTCAAGAGATTGTCAGGTATATTTACGTTAAAATAGCCATGAAATGGATACTCTTGTAGTGATAATTGCTCTATATTATATTTTGGAAGCATTACAACCTCTAAGGAAACTTCTTTTGTAAAGAAAGGAATTCCAACACTTGAATAAAGGTCTTCAAATGAGTGACCTCGTGAATCATATGAACTTATTAAAGCTTCTGTCTCAGCATCATTCTCTACCCCATATGCGTTCCCTATAATACCAAGTGTCCCACCCTTATTTAAGCGTCGAAGACATGCTGTAGTGTGCCAGTACTCATAAGCCAATCTCTCTAAAGTGTTGATCTCCAAAAGTTCTGCTTTTCCGAATTGGCCTAAAAATATACCAGGGAAATGATTAGTAAATAAATTCAGTTTAAATTCTTTTATTGCTTCTATATAAAGACCGCTTGCAATGTCTTCTACTTGAACTTTTCTCTTTTCTGTGTTATATACAAGTTCTTCATTTGTTTCGGTTTTCCCATACTTTAGAAAAGCCGTCTCCATAATGTTTCTATATAAGGATACTGTTTGGTCAGATTCATTTTCAAAGCTTGCTATTGGTGCTATACGCCTATAAATATGAAACCAATAATAAATGCTTTTTGTGGAGATGATTTTTCTCATTTCTGTCTCTAACCGATGTTGTAATCTATATACAAAATCAATTGCCTTAGAGCCAGAAGAGCCTGATAAGTGTGCAAAAGTTGATAAGTAAAAATGTACAATCTGATCAGTAACCTTATTTCTCTCATTATGTATATCCATATGATATTTATACATCATGTATGGAAACAAAACATTATGGTATTCAATATTAATTGACATTTCTTCTTCCAAACAAAATCACCACCAGACAAATTTATTAATTTATATGCGTATATCTCTCATATCCTAAAAACTTCGCATTATTGCTATAATCAGTAGTTCATTTTCTTTTTTTGCTACTAATTTATTTATATGATAATTTTTAACCATATTTTACCACTTTAATCGACAAAATAAAATACCTAATTTCTATAGATTTGTAATAAGATACCTTCTCCTTATGATTTTTGGTTACTCATTATATGGTTAACTTCATCTTTGTATTCAATTTACTCTAACCCTATATATGCATTTTTCTCCTTTGGTTTCCTTAATCTATTTAGTAATATTCTCTTTCATTAATTTATTTTTCGTCCAGGCATAAAAATCCCCCTCAAATCACTTGCACAAATTGCAACTAATCATAAGGGGTTTCCAAAAGAAAAAGGGCTGTGGCAATTAATTTAGGAGATACCTTAATTTAAAGTATCTCCTACAATATGTTACATTTTTACTCTGAATTATTTTATAAGTACAAAGCCAGTAATCCGTAAGAGTATAACAAATTGTATTATACCTCATCATGAAACTGAAAGTTGTCTACATGATTCAAAACGAGAGAACTATTGCAATACCTTTCTTAATTCATCTTTTCCATTTACATATGAAGATTTTACCTCTTCATATAAACTATTATAAAATGCAACTGCAGAGTCTTGTCTTTCTTTTGCAATCACTTTTGCCTCCGCTGTATAAAAATTTGAATACACATTCTCCAATTTATATTTATATTCTTGAAAAAAAGAAGGAGTTATATCATTCTCACCACTTGAAATAGAACCATCTGGCAAGAGAGAATATATTGGTTCCGAAACAATACCTTTATAAATTAGTGTACGAGCTATACCCATTGTACCCGTTGCATCTAGTTTGTCAGCATCAAATAAAATCTTTGCCTCTAAACTTTCTGGCAAATTATTTTTTCTATATCTATGAGTTTTAATGCAATGTTTTACTTTTTCGGCATATTGGCTTTCATAACCATTACTTATCAAAAAAGAATATGCTTTTTCACTACCGACTATTGCATGACACAATTCAGAATTTACAAATTGTTCTTTTCTTCCAATATCATGTAACAAACATGCACAAATTAAAACATCGTAATCAACATTTTTTTCTTTTTTTACAATACGCAATGCATTATATAATACACGATATATATGTTCTTTATCGTGTGCACTATCTTCCATGCATGAAATCATATATGTTTCAAGTAATGAATATGTACTTTTATCCATATTACCTCCATAAACTCATATCTTCTGTTTCTTTCAATCACTCATACATAGTAATTTTCACAATGCAATACTATTTACCTGCAATCTTTTCAACAGTTAGGCTCTGGTAACAATTTTATCCAATCACTAAGAAGTGATTGCTCCGTATCTTCTCCTTTTCAAGCACATTTTCAGCATTTGGAGTAAATACGAAATGCTCGATAAACTGCGTAAAACCAAGGATTTCTAGGTATCTGCCCTGCATAGCAACACGACTGTCTCCACATGCACACTATGCCCAAACTGATCCACCGCTCTTACCTTCACCAGCTCATAATCCTTCTCACAAAGGTACTTCAAATCCCTGGCCAGGGTTGCTGGATCACAGGAGACATAGACTACCCTCTTAGGTGCCATTGCCAATATGGTATCCAATAGGCCTTGTTCACAGCCCTTGCGAGGAGGGTCTACGACGATGACATCTGCATAGATATTCTCTTCCTTGTACTTCTTTGGAAGTACATCTTCTGCTGCCCCGACAAAGAAATCAGCATTCTCTATGTTATTAATGCTTGCATTTATTTTTGCATCCTCAATTGCCTGAGGAATAATCTCAACACCGTATACCTGCTTCGCCTTTTGAGCCAGGAATAAGGATATCGTTCCGATACCGCAGTATAGATCCCATACGACTTCATCACCATGAAGCTCCGCATAGTCCAGTGCTA
>JAEYNY010000203.1 GCA_023412275.1 Bacillota bacterium | reverse complement strand
TGCTATGAGTGTAATAATAGACAGAGCACTGCCTGATGTTCGAGATGGATTGAAACCGGTACACAGGCGTATACTTTACACCATGTTTACTTCAGGTTTTACTCCGGACAAGCCATACAGAAAATCTGTTGCAACCGTAGGTGAAGCTCTGAAGAGTTTTCATCCTCATGGTGATGCCGCTGTTTACGATAGTCTTGTACGTATGGCACAGGATTTTTCATTGAGACATCCATTAGTAGACGGACATGGAAACTTTGGTTCAAGAGATGGTGATGCTGCAGCTGCGATGAGGTATACGGAGGCAAAGCTGGCCAAGATATCAATGGAAATGCTTGCTGATATTAACAAAGATACAGTTGATTTTAAGCCGAACTTCGATGAACATGAAGTTGAACCGGTTGTTTTACCAGCTAGGTTTCCTAATCTATTGGTTAACGGTTCATCAGGTATTGCTGTTGGTATGGCCACCAATATACCCCCACACAATTTAGGTGAGACAATAGATGGTATATGTGCGGTAATAGATAATCCAGAGATAACAATTGATGAACTAATGAAATACATCAAAGGGCCGGATTTTCCAACTGCTGCTAAGATAATAGGTAAAAGAGGAATAAGGGACGCATATAAAACCGGAAGAGGAAGGCTTATAGTACGTTCAGAAGCCACTATTGAAGAAATTCATGGAAATAGGCATAGAATTGTAGTAACTGAGATTCCGTATATGGTAAACAAGGCAAGGCTTGTAGAAAAGATTGCAGATCTTGTTAAGGATAAAAAAATAGATGGAATATCATTTATTCAGGATGAATCCGGTAGAGAAGAGCCTGTAAGAATAGTTATTGATTTAAAACGTGATGCCAATCCGAATGTAGTTTTGAATCAACTATATAAAAATACACAGCTTCAGGAAAGCTTTAGCGTAAATATGGTCGCTATAGTACCTACTGAAGACAAAATGTATGAGCCGAGGACTTTGAATTTAAGACAGGTAATTGATTACTACATAGCTCATCAAGAGGAGGTAATCAGACGAAGAACAAAATTCGAACTGGATAAAGCCGAAGCTAGGGCACACATATTGGAAGGCTTAAAAATAGCACTGGATAACCTGGATGAAGTTATAAGAATTATACGTAATTCAAAAACAGAATCCGTTGCCAAAGAAAAGCTATCAGAGAGATTTGGTTTTAGTGATAAACAATCCCAAGCAATTGTAGACATGAGATTGGGACGTTTGACTGGTTTAGAAAGAGAGAAACTGGAAAGTGAGTATAACGAACTCCTTGAAAAGATAAAATACTATAAAGATGTACTTGCCAATGAAATTCTTGTTCATCAAATAATAAAGGACGAGCTTTCAGTTATTAAGAATAAATATGCTGATGAGAGAAGAACCAAGATTGAAATTGACGAAGATGAAATAGACATTGAAGACCTTATCCAAGAACAGGAAAGTGTTATTACAATGACTCATTTCGGATATATAAAGAGATTGCCTGCCGACACGTATAAGAGCCAAAGACGCGGAGGTAAGGGAATAATAGGTTTGAGTACAAGGGAAGAGGATTTTGTAAAAAACCTATTTGTAACCTCTACACATCACTGTATTATGTTCTTTACCAACAAGGGAAGAGTGTATAGGTTAAAGGCATACGAGATACCTGAGTCTGGACGACAAGCAAAGGGTACTGCAATAGTAAACCTGCTGCAGCTAAATGGAGACGAGAAGGTTACCACTGTAATACCTATACAGGAGTATAAGGAAGGATTATACCTTGTAATGGCTACTAAAAACGGCCTTGTAAAGAAAACAGATCTGATGGAATACGATAATATCAGAAAAGGCGGGCTTGCAGCCGTTAGTTTAAGGGAAAATGATGAACTTATAGATGTTAAGCTTACAGATGGTAATCAGGATATAATACTTTCAACAGTGAATGGTATGGCAATCAGATTCAATGAAACTGATGCAAGACCTATAGGTAGAGTCTCACAAGGTGTTAAGGGTATAGAACTTGATGAAGAAGACTTTGTAATTGGTATGGAAGTATGTACTGATAACACTACGTTATTAGTAGTAACTGAAAATGGCTTTGGTAAGAGAACTGAACTTGATGAATACAAAGTTCAAACAAGAGGCGGTAAAGGAGTATTAACCTATAGAATAACTGAAAAAACCGGTAAATCAATAGGTATGTTATTGGTATCTGAAGAAGATGACATAATGTTGATAAGTTCGGACGGAAGTATAATCAGAATGAAGGTTAGCGAGATAAGTATTCTGGGAAGGGCAACACAAGGTGTTACACTTATGAGAATGAGTGAAGGCAATAATGTAGTAAGTGTAGCAAGGATGGTCAATGAGGAAAGCGAAGAAAGCGAAGGAATAGAAGAATCAGAAGATGTTGACCTTACCGAAGAATAAAAAATAACTTAAAAAAATATGCAAAGAGGCTTGCTCAAGTATTAAATAGTACTGAGTAAGCTTTTTTTGTATTATACATCGAGCAATATGGATTAATTAGCAAGATATTAATAGTATGTTGAAGTATTTTAAAACTAAATTAGTGTATTACCTGAATATTGGTCCCAACTTACTTTGTAAAAAGGATGGACAGGTGTTACAATAAGCAAGCTGTTTGAGCAGTAACACGAAATTTAGTAACAACTCAAAAAGTTAATTCTAAAAAAAGTGTTGACAAATATATTTTACTTATGGTATTATATATAAGCTGTCTCGTGAGACAGCAACAGTAAATATGGACTTTGAAAAGTAAACAGTGATAAACATGTAAAGGAACTCGAAAAATTCCGAAATCGTAAAACGATTTCAAAATTGAGTAACTTGCGAACTTTACAACCTGGTTTTTGGAAACAAAAACTAGAAAAAGTCAGCAGTGTATAAGACGATAGATGCGAGCAGTACAAGGAAGACGAGTTTTGAGGAGCGGAGTTTATGTGATAAATGAGCACCGGAGAAAGGAAGTCTGACACAGTAATGCGAAGTATAT
>JAEYNY010000201.1 GCA_023412275.1 Bacillota bacterium | reverse complement strand
GAGCAGTATCTTCAAGAGATTGCGGAAACATTGTTAAGAAGGCAATTGAGATGGCTGAAAGAAGTGTCAACCATTAGGATGGCTTAGCGTAGTTTGGGGGCCTGCAGCAAGACGAAAGTCTTGCTGTCGCCCCATTTTAATGCCCGGAAACATTCTCACTTATATTATTTATTAATTTCATACCTATTAAGATTGCTTTTGTATTAAATTTCATTTATTATAAATTAATAGAGAATTTTTTAGTTTATCTGCATAAATGGGAGGATAGACCTGTGAGAAACGCATTATTTGTATATAACCCTGTTTCCGGGGGACATAGGATTCCTAGTGAACTGGACTTTATTTTGTCCTCATTTCAGGACAAAGGTATTCTTGCTCAGCCGTATAGGTTGACTGATACTAACAGCGATTATCTCATTAATGCATTGCAATCAGGTACATACGACTTTGTTGCTGCGTCCGGCGGTGATGGGACAATTAATTTTGTAGCAAACCTGCTGTTAAACAACGATATTAAAATGCCATTAGGAGTGATACCTTCAGGAACATGTAATGATTTTGCAAAATGTCTTGGAATAAACACTTTTAAAGAAAGCATAGACGTAATTCTTCAAGGTAATACAATTATGTGTGATGTGGGCTACATAAACAATTCACAGTATTTTCTGAGTACATTTGCAGGGGGAAATTTTGTAGATGTTTCTTTTAATACCAACAGCGAGCTTAAAAAGAATTTTGGTCCTTTTGCTTATTACTTAAAAGGCCTGTCTGAATTGACAAATATTAAAAGCTTTGATCTGAAAATTGCTGCGGATGACCATATTATTGAAGGTAAGTTTCTTTTATTCCTGATTGTTAACGGAAAACAGGCAGCCGGTTTTCCCAATTTATTGAATCAGGCAGATTATACTGATGGATATATGGATATTATCCTTGTTAAGAAATGTTCGAATATAAACCTTGCAAGTATATTCTTTAAGGTATTGAGCAAGGAATCTGTCAATGATAAGAACGTAATCATTCTAAAGGCAAGAAAATGCGAACTTAGCAGTAAAATGCCACTGGCACTGACGGTTGATGGTGAAAGATCAGAGCTGTTTCCGGCCAATATTGAATTCAAGCAGATGGTTCTAGAAGTTTTTGTTCCTTTTGGAGAAATTAAATAAAAATATTTTAATAAATGATAAGACCTGCTGTGTTAATGGTAAAGTTAAGCAGCAGGTCTTTTATAGTTTACACACTATTTAATACATTTGATGCTTTTCGTCCTTTTGAGCAACCAACAATTGATTGCGTCCGTTGACAAAGGTTTTTCTAACATAGTAGCCTTCATTTACAAGCATTTCATAGAGTTTGTCGGCCTGCTGGAAATAGTTATATCCTACATCAAGAATTATTGTTTCCCCAGGTTTTAGTTTATCTTGAACAACTGACAAAGTATTGTCTTCATTTAAATTCTCGGCGTTTATAACATTGTTTTGCAACTCCATAGATGCAGCTCCTTTTTTGGATATTTATTTTATTGAATTTATTATTTACATGGAAATAAATAAATATAATAATCAGATTTTTCAAAATAATTGTATAAATTTTATAAATTATGGCCAATATAATATTGACCTCACAAAATACATTTTGACCCCCTTTACATGGTTAGTCGACGAAGACTAACCTATTTTTTTTCTTGATAAATTCAAAATAATGGTAAATAATATTTATGTACTAATTTTTATATTCGGAGGTATTTATGACTAATTTGGCAGGTCTAATTGACCACACAGCATTAAAACCCGACACTTGTAAGGAGCAGATAAAAAAGCTATGCAGAGAAGCTCTAGAGTACAAATTTGCTTCTGTTTGTGTTAATCCTTGTTATGTGACACTGTGCAGTGAGATTTTAAAGGAAACCGATATAAAGGTTTGTACGGTAATAGGTTTTCCTCTTGGTGCAACGACTACAGCATCCAAGGTTGCAGAAACCGTTGAGGCAGTGGAAAACGGTGCCGAAGAAATTGATATGGTAATAAATATAGGAGCGGTTAAGTCAGGGGATTTTCACTATGTAGAAAAGGATATTGAGGCAGTGGTTAAGGCAGCGGCTGGAAAAGCAATTGTTAAGGTAATACTTGAAACATGCCTTCTCACTGATGAGGAAAAAGTTACTTGTTGTAAACTGTGTAAAACAGCCGGAGCGGATTTTGTTAAAACTTCTACCGGGTTCAGCACAGGAGGGGCTACAACCGGTGATGTAAGGCTTATGAGAGAAACTGTAGGGCCTGATATGGGTGTAAAAGCTGCCGGGGGCATAAGGGATTATATGACCGCAAAGGCAATGGTTGAAGCCGGGGCTACTAGAATAGGAGCGAGCGCATCTATAGCAATTGTCACCGAGGAAAAAGAGTAAATATTTTATAGAGTAACTAATAGGCCCTGCAAAGCAAAGTGACTTTACAGGGCCATTATGATTATTTTACATGAGACATCCATAATCCATGCAGATTACAGTATGCATAAACTTCAGCGTTACTCTTGTCGGCAAAAACTGCCTTTGGCTCATCACCGGGTGAAAGAGCGATTCTTTCAGTGCCTTCATCGCCTGCAACTTCAATCCACTCAATATAATGAGCATCAATCATCGGATGGGCCACAGAACCAATCTGTACTACTATCTTACCGTCTTTTCTCTCCGCTACAGGAACGTGTTTTTCTAGAGCTGCGTCTGTAGTATTAGGTTCAAGTCTTTCCATCTGCTCTCCACAACAGACAAGTTTTCCTCCACCATTTTTAATAACACTAACAATATTACCACACTGCTTGCAACGATAGTAAATAACTTCCGTCTTCATATAAAACCTCCTTCAATATATTGATATTAGTATTTTAACCAAATTATAGTTAATGTATTTATACCCATAATAAGACTGTATTAACAAAATGTTTATGGTTTTTTTACCGCATTGTATGATATTCTTTTGATGTAATTTACAGAGAGACAGGTGCTGACACTAGTGGGAGGAAAAATTGAAATATAAAAATATTAAAAAAGGCATATTCATTGCACGGCCAAATAGATTCATTGCACATGTGGAAATTGACGGAGTCACCGAGGTTTGCCACGTTAAGAATACCGGAAGATGTAAAGAACTTTTATTACCGGGTGCGGTTGTGTATGTACAGAAATCCGACAATCCCAACCGTAAAACAGGCTTTGACCTTATTAGTGTTATAAAAGGAAACAGGCATATTAATATGGATAGTCAGGTTCCCAACAAGGTGGTTCAGGATTGGTTGGAAAAGGGAAGTTTATTTAAGGAGGTTAAGCTTATAAAACCTGAGTCGAAATATAAAAATTCAAGGTTTGATTTTTATGTTGAAACCCAAAAGGATAAGATTTTTATAGAAGTAAAAGGAGTAACGCTGGAAGAAAATAATGTAGTGCTTTTTCCCGATGCTCCCACGGAAAGGGGCGTAAGGCACATAAATGAGCTTATTGAGAGCTTACGGGAAGGGTATAAGGCATATGTAATTTTTGTAATACAGATGAAAGACGTAGACTATTTTACGCCCAACAGTGTGACGCATAAAGAATTTGCAGAAGTTTTAAAATCTGCTCATAAAAAAGGTGTGAAAATATTAGCTCTTGATTGTGTAGTGGAAGAGGGCTTTATAGAAATTGATAAACAAGTGGAGGTAAGATTGTAATGATACGTGAGTTCAGCTTAAAAACAGAAAGACAGAATTTTTATAATATTACGGGGAGGGTCGCAGAGGCCGTGGCTGAAAGCGGGATAAGCGATGGGGCGGTTATGGTATATTGTCCCCACACAACTGCCGGGATTACGATAAATGAAAATGCTGACCCTGATGTGGTTAGAGATATACTTTACGGGTTGGATAAGGCATATCCCGACAGAGCCGAATTCAGGCACTATGAAGGAAACAGTTCAGCGCATTTAAAAGCCAGCGCTATGGGCAGCAACCAGTATGTCATTATTGAAGAAGGAAAACTGCTTTTAGGTACATGGCAAGGAATTTATTTCTGCGAGTTTGACGGTCCAAGAAACAGAAAGTTTTATGTAAAGGTTATAAAATCAGGTTTGTAAGTTTTACACATTTATTAGGTTTTGTTAACAGTCTGTTGAAAACTTTGTGGATTAGTTGGGGTAACCATAAGACTTTATCCACAGAAACACAACATTTTGTGAATTAAACTGTGGATATTACTATATATGTGTGTATATATTGTAGATAATGAGATAAGCTAATCCACAATATAGGGAAATTGGCACATACACTTTTTTCTAGTTAAGAAACAAATTTGATTGGCTAGGTATCAGTATCCAATGGGGTTTTAGTCATGACCATATTTGTAACAACTCCTGAAATGTTAACATAACATAAAATCAGGAGGTGATTTTAAAATGAAATTACATGAGTTCTTAGATTATCAAAAAAAGTTGTGGGAAATGGATAAAAGAAAATACGATACCCGTAAAATGCCTCAAAATAATTATGATAAGAAGGTAAATAATTATACAAAGCCTTCTAAATAATAAGTTTTTTTCTATTACTGCCTGATGAAAATTCAGGCAGTTTTTTTATTGATAACAGTATTGTGTATTTGAAATTATAATGTATAATTAAGATGTACGTACAAGTTGCTTATGAGGAGATTATAATGCAAAAAAATGATAATCAGGTAAAGTACCTCAAACTTATGGAGCATCTGAAACAAGAAATACTCATGGGGAAAATAAAGCCGGGAGAACAAATTCCTTCTGAAAACGTTCTTGCGGAAACAATGTCCCTGAGCAGACATACGGTGAGAAAAGCAATTTCAATGCTTGTAAATGAAGGATATCTTTACACTGAACATGGACGTGGAACCTACTGCCTGGATAGGAGCAGAAAAAGAAGTGACTCCAGAAATATTGCCGTTATTACAACCTATATTTCAGAATACATTTTTCCAAAGGTTATTCAAGGCATTGATAGCGTACTTTCGTCCAAGGGTTACAGCATTATGCTCAAGAACACCAATAACAATACCAAAAATGAAGCTGTTTGTCTGGAAGATGTACTCCAGAAGAATGTTG
The DNA here is from genome assembly GCA_023412275.1 of Bacillota bacterium. Lineage (GTDB taxonomy): Bacteria > Bacillota > Clostridia > Acetivibrionales > DSM-1351 > Ruminiclostridium. Next base: position 53,088 of record JAEYNY010000201.1, on the reverse strand, counting down.
AGGGTCTTATAATTGAGCCTACCAAAAGTGCCTTGTATTCAGAAAATATGAAGTTTTATGAAGCACTGGACAACCACCGTATACCATATATATTTATTCATGGCTTTTACCAGCAGCTTGATAGTAAATCACATGTTATATTAGATGATGCAAAAGGCATGTATTCGGCTGTGGAATATCTGGCAAAGTTAGGGCATAAAAAAATAGCAGGAATATTTAAGGCTGATGATGTTCAAGGGGTTGAAAGACATAATGGATATGCAAAAGCCATTGCTGATGCAGGTATGGCCTATAATCCCGATGATGTAGTTTGGTTTCATACTGAGGACAGGGATATAAAGCCTTATAATATGGTTAAACGGTTAATGGAAGAGAATCGTGGGTTTGATGCAATAGCTTGCTATAACGATGAGATTGCGTTCAGAGTATATGAGCTGCTTAACAGCTTAGGTGTAAAAGTACCTGATGATATTTCGATAACGGGATTTGACGATTCCTATTTTTCTGCGAATTGCCCCGTGAAGATTACCACAGTACGTCACCCTAAAGAGAAATTGGGTGAAGAAGCCGCCGAAATTCTGCTTCAAATGGTAAAGCAAAATGATTATCTGACACATCCTATTCAGAAAACTATTGTACCGGAGCTTGTTATTAAGGAATCCTGCATCAAAAGGTAAATGTAAACTTTCACTTGTACGTAACAGTATACGACATTAATTTTATTAAATTTAAATGCAAAAAAAATATTAAGGGGGATCTCTAAATGTATAACGTACCAAATGTTAAACTCGGCATTGTAGCAGTAAGCAGGGACTGTTTTCCTGCAGAATTAAGTGTGGAAAGACGTAAAGCGGTTGTTAAGGCTTGCGCAGAAAAAGGTTTAGAAATATTTCAGGCAAATACAGTAGTTGAGAATGAAATAGATGTTCTCAATGCCATTAAGGAATTAAAGGATGCCGATGTAAATGCTCTTGTAGTATACCTTGGAAACTTCGGACCTGAAGGACCTGAAACTATACTCGCTCAGAAATTTGACGGACCTGTTATGTTTGTAGCTGCTGCAGAAGAATCTGAAGGAAACCTTATAGGCGGACGTGGAGATGCATATTGCGGTATGCTGAATGCATCTTACAATCTGGCATTAAGAAAATTAAATCCATATATTCCTGAATATCCAGTTGGAGATCCACAGGATGTTTCAGAAATGGTTGGAGATTTTGAAAATATCGCAAGAATTCTTCTTGGCCTTTCAAAACTAAAAATATTCAGTTTTGGACCAAGACCATTTAACTTTGTTGCATGTAATGCTCCTATCAAACCTTTGTATGATCTTGGCGTTGAAATAATGGAAAATTCAGAATTGGATCTTTTCGAAGCATTCAATAATCATAAGGATGATCCTAGAATACCTGCAGTTGTTAAAGAAATGGAAGAGGAACTCAAGGGTGGAAATGGTTACCCAGGAATTCTTCCTAAATTAGCACAATATGAAATTACTTTATTGGATTGGGCTGAACAGAATAAGGGTGCTTCTGAATATTTTGTATTCGCAAATAAGTGCTGGCCTGCATTCCAGACACAGTTTGGATTCGTTCCATGTTACGTTAATTCAAGGCTTGCAGCAAGAGGAATTCCAGTTGCGTGTGAAACAGATATTTATGGCGCATTAAGTGAATATATAATTACTTGTGCTACACAAATGCCTGCAACTCTGTTGGATATAAACAACTCTGTTCCTAAGGATATGTTTGAAAACAATAAGGATTTATTTAACGGATATACTCTTACTGACTTGTTTATGGGCTTCCACTGCGGAAATACTCCTTCATGTATGATGAAAAACCACGCTATGAAATATCAGCTGATCATGCACAGACTGCTTGAACCAGACAAGGAACCTGATATCTCAAGAGGAACTTTGGAAGGAACAATAAGACCGGGAGATATTACTTTCTTCAGACTCCAAGGAACTGCTGACTGCCAGCTGAGAAGTTATGTTGCAGAGGGAGAAATCATTGATGTTGATCCTAAATCATTCGGTGGTATAGGTGTATTTGCAATCAAAGAAATGGGCAGATTCTACAGACATGTTCTGATTGCTAAGAGATACCCACACCATGGCGGTGTAGCATTCAAGCACATGGGTAAAGTTCTGTTTGCAACAATGAAGCTCCTTGGTGTTGGAGATGTAGCTTTCAATCAGCCAGCAGCTATGCTTTATAAGGATGAGAATCCATTCAAATAAAAATTTATGTTAATCTGAATGACATCCTATTAGATTCAGTGAATAAGTATGGATGACTACATGAGGGGGAAGACAATGACGCATGAACTAAATGACGGTCGAAATGCTATTATTAACGGACAGACAACAATTGGGATTGAACTCGGATCAACCAGAATAAAAACGGTATTGATAGGTGCAGATAATGCACCTATCGCATCCGGCAGTCATGACTGGGAAAACAGTTATATCAATAACATTTGGACTTACAGCTTGGAGAATATCTGGAAGGGTGTTCAGAGCAGCTATCAGGAAATGATTAAAGAAGTTAAGGAGAAGTTCGGTGTAGGGTTAAAAACAACCGGTGCTATCGGATTTAGTGGAATGATGCACGGCTATATGGTTTTTGACAAGGAAGGAAACCTTCTGACACCTTTCAGAACATGGCGTAACACTATAACTGCACAGGCATCTGAAGAACTTACCAAACTGTTTAGTTACCCGATTCCTCAGAGATGGAGCATTGCCCATCTTTACCAAGCTATACTGAACAATGAAGAGCATGTATCCGGTGTTGATTTTATGACTACTTTGGCCGGATATATACACTGGAAGTTGACAGGAGAAAAAGTCCTTGGTGTCGGAGAGGCATCAGGTGTTTTCCCAATTGACTTAAATACAAAAGACTTTAATTCAAATATGATTAAGCAGTTTAATGAGGCTAACGGCAGCCGTAATTTTTCATGGAAGCTTGAAAACATTCTTCCAAAGGTTTTAGTTGCGGGTACAGAAGCAGGTAAATTGACAGAAGCAGGAGCAAAGCTCCTTGATGTTACCGGTGAGCTTCAAGCAGGTATCCCTCTTTGCCCTCCTGAGGGTGATGCGGGTACCGGAATGGTTGCCACCAATAGCGTAGCAGTCCGCACAGGAAATGTATCTGCCGGGACTTCAGTTTTTGCTATGGTTGTACTCGAAAAAGAATTATCCAAGGTGTATCCGGAGATTGACCTGGTGACTACACCTGACGGAAGTCTTGTGGGAATGGTTCATTCAAATAATTGTACATCTGATTATGATGCATGGATGAATATATTTGCTGAGGCAGTTAAGGCCTTGGGCTTTGACGTGAAAAAGCCACAGCTATATGATACTCTGCTGGGATTGGCACTTCAAGGTGATCCCGATTGCGGAGGTTTGCTTGCGTACGGTTATATTTCAGGTGAACATATTACTCATTTTGAAGAGGGACGTCCTATGGTGGTTCGTTCATCCAACAGTAATTTTAATTTGGCTAACTTTATCAGAGTCAATTTGTTTACATCTCTTGGTGCTTTGAAAACCGGGCTTGATATCCTTTTCCAAAAGGAAGCTGTTAAAGTTGATGGTATTACCGGACACGGAGGATTCTTTAAGACAAAGGAAGTAGGACAGAAGATTATGGCGGCTGCCTTTAATGTTCCCGTGTCAGTTATGAAGACTGCGGGCGAAGGCGGAGCATGGGGTATTGCGCTGCTCGCTTCGTATATGATTAATAAAAAAGGCTCACAGTCCTTGGGAGATTTTCTAGAACAAAATGCATTTGGGGAAAGCCAAGGTGAAACTATACAGCCTGATCCAAAGGATGTTGACGGTTTCAACGAATTTATGAAACGGTACGCAAAGGGCTTGGATATTGAAAGAGCCGCAGTAGACTCTTTGAACTGATATAGTTTAATTGGAATAATTGATTTTATGAGGTAAAAAAATATGTTGGAACAACTTAAACAAGCAGTGCTGGAAGCTAATCTGGAACTGCCTAAAAAAGGACTTGTAACATACACCTGGGGAAATGTAAGCGGTATTGACAGAGAAAGCGGATTGATTGCAATAAAACCAAGTGGCGTTGAGTACGACGTTATGACCGCTGAAGATATCGTATTAATCGACCTTACAGGTAAAGTGGTGGAAGGTAAATTGAAGCCATCTTCTGATGCACCGACACATGTAGCCTTGTATAATGCTTTTCCCGAAATAGGAGGTGTAACCCACACCCACTCCAGATGGGCAACTGCTTTTGCACAGGCTGGTATGGGGATTCCTGCTTACGGGACTACTCATGCTGATTACTTTTATGGTGAGATCCCATGTACTCGGGAAATGACAAAGGTTGAGATTGAGTCTGATTATGAAGCAAATACCGGAACGGTGATAATAGAGGCTTTTAAAGATTTAAATCCAAACTATATCCCTGCCGTACTCGTAAAAAATCATGCACCTTTTACATGGGGAAAAAGTGCAGCGGAATCGGTTCATAATTCTGTTGTTTTAGAGGAAGTAGCTATGATGGCTATTCAGTGCAGACAACTGAACCCCAATGTAACTCCTATGCCGCAGGTGCTCCTTGACAAGCACTTTATGAGAAAGCACGGACCTAAAGCTTATTACGGACAAAAATAGAATATAATGTTATCAACGAGCAAAAACCCCAATACCTTAGAGGTATTGGGGTTTTTGTTTGTTTAATGTAATCTGCTTTGAAGTTCCTGATATACCTGCTCTTCTGTCATACCGTCAGCATTTATTACAATGGCTTTGCTGCTTGTATCCTGTATTCCCATTATATTAGTTTCTACACCCGCAACTATAATTGCATCATAATTATTTTTTGTAGCACCTTGTCCATAGTCCATATTTTCAACTGTGTACCCTTTTTTAGTCAAATAGTCCTTGATAGGAGTCAAATTTGGTTCGATCGCTATTTTCTGATTCATAATAACTCACCTCCAAAATTATTATCTGTTTTTAGAATTAATATATTCATTGTGGAATAATGATAGGTTAAAATAACAGTTAACTGGGAAAAGTTTACTAATTAGTAATAAATATGTTATAATTTGGATATTAACAGATTATTTTGAAGAATGGGGTTGATTATACTTGAACAAAAGGGTTATCAGTTTATTATTAATAATAATATTCACATTATCATTTTTTCCAAGTGGGGCCTACGGTGCTTCAAATACCAAAGTAAAGGTAACGTTGCAATCTGTTGTTTGCGTAGAAAACAATCATGTAGGCAATGAATGGGGATATGGTGCTACAGTTAATAAAAAGGCAATTTACGAGGGACAAACCTTAGAGATATCAACAACACCAAATGGAAAGATTACCATTGTTTCATCGGCAGAAGAAGATGACACTTACCCCGACTATGGGAGTAAGACTCTCACGGTTTCAGTAAGCAAATTAAAAGCAAACACAAGCGCTAAGTATACATCTAATGTTACAGTTATTGAAAACAGAGGAAGGTATTCAGGTAATTCGGCGGTGTGGAAGTTTACCTATGTTATAAAAAAGAAGTAAATCTATTTTTAAGTAACCGGTTCAGGGTCAGGAAAACCTCCGCAGCTCTCACGAAATATAAAATGCGCCTCCTCAAAGATATTGTGGGGTTCTTGTATATACCCGTTTATCATATCTAGGATAAGCTGTAGACTCTTCTTTACCATTTTCTGTATTGGTAAATCTATAACTGTCATACTTGGTTTTAAAATTCTGCTGGATACGATGTCAGAGCAACCTATAATTTCAATGTCCTCCGGAATACGCACTCCATTTTTTTGAAAAACCGAGTAGACCTCGTGGCTGTAGCCGGATACAAGTAAAAAAAGTGCGGAAGGAAGTGGCTTTGACCTCAAAAGCTTTTCTCCACTACGATAACCACCTTCTAAGTCAAGGGTTTCAGTAATAATGTGCTCCGGTAGTACAGTAATTCCGTTTTTTTGGCATCCATCCAAAAAGCCTGTTCTTCTCATACTGAAATTCCGTGATAAAAGATTGGGACAAATTAAACCTGCTTTTTTATGGCCTCTTGCAGCGAGTAGTCGGGACACTTTTTCACCTGTAGTGTAATTGTCAATGCACACTGTGCCATATTTATCATTTTGCCTGTTAAACAATATTATAGGCATTGTGGAGTTTATCTTATATAAGTAATCAACATCGCTATCAGAGGCTCCAACAATTATTACTCCGTTAAACAACTGATTTTTAAATATATCTTCCATTTTGCTAATTTCCGAATATTGATAAGGTTTAAACACAACCTCTACGTTTAATTTATCATTTAAAATGCTATTCTGAATTCCATCAAAGAAGCTTACAATCAATTCTGAAGAATATACAGATGGCCAAAGAATACCAATAATTGCAGCAGAATCACCTGATGACTGATTTCGCAAGCGTCTTGCGTATATATTCGGCTTATAGCCCAATAATTTTGCTTCTTCCCATACCCGGTTCTGAGTTTTTTCTGAAATGCGCATTTTGTCACCGCGTCCATTAAGAACAATGGAAACAGTACCCGGTGAAAGATGTGTTTTTTCAGCAATTAATTTAATATTTGCATTAGACATAGTACACTCCTAAGGATTATATATTAACATATTATCATATTGTTCAAGTTAAAGTAAATTAAAAGGAATATTTAAGATGGAGGATTATCTTTACGAAAAAGCACCCTTATTAGGGGTGCTTTTTCTCATTTCTTTTACAACTTATGAATTACATATTAGGTGAGGAGATATGTAATTATTCTATTTAAATAAATCAGGTAAGATGTCATAAATATATTGATTTACCCAATTCCAAGCATGTGTTCCACCATCGCTTACTATGAAATAGAAGTTTCCTTTATTTATATCAGATGAGTAAATAAAGGTATCCTTCAATTGCTTCATAGCATCTACCTGAGGTTTCAAGTTAGGATATGCAATATCCAAACTGCCTGTAGCACAGAATAGGTAAAAATCTTGTGGAGTATATCCGGAATCTTTTACAACCTTTGCAAGATATTCAGCTGTTAATGTTGCCTTTTCACTTCCGGCTTTATCACCTAACACCCAACAGTCTCCACTCAATGGCATATAATATTTGAAATAGTCAAGACAATTAATAAATGTATACCAGGTAGTTACTGAACCCATTGAAAATCCGCCGAATGCTCTATGCTCTCTAGAAGCTTTCAAATCTGCTAAAGAAGCTGATTTTGCGTATGTATTGTAAGTAGTTTCTACCAGAGGAACAACATTTTTCATTAATTCTTCATGGAAGAGTGCAGTATCGTCTTTTCCACCGTAAAATGTAGGTGTTACAACAATAAGCGGTTCAATATCACCATTTGCAATCATATTGTCTATGATTTTCTTCATTTCTTTGTTTTGACCAGGTCCGCCAAAGATGAGGTTTTCATTCTCGCCGCCGCCGTGCATCAAATATAAAACGTTATATTTTTTGCTCTTATCGGAAGCATCGTAACCGTAAGGAAGATAAACATTCATCTTCTTAAGGTCTGTTCCGTTCTTCAAATTATCAGCTGAGTACTCTAAGCTAACAATAGTACCCTGTTTATCAGCTTCTGTTCTATACTTATCCGGAACTGCTTTAAAGTATTTTTCATTTGCAGCTTCATCAGTAAGAACTAATTTACCGATTGCTGCTGTTATTGCAGAATATTGAGCATCAATTTGTTTCTGAGTAGCTTTTTTATCTGCAACTACTTTTTGAGCAGCTATAACAGCGTCTTTAACTATATTTGCATTTTTATACAGTGTGAAATCAATTTTTTGAGTGCTTTCTATTAATTTTATGAGATCATATGGATTTAGTCCACTTACTGCTCCATTAGCCTTGCCTGTAAGCAATACTTCACCGAATTTAGTAGTGTCGTTCCATGCACTTCCAGTGGAATCAAAAACATTAATAGTACCGATTCTATCAGTATCTTTTGCATCGTTAATCTGTAGTTCTATTCCCATTACCTTGTTGTTTGCCGGTTTAGTTTTTAAAGCAACTCTGGCTTCTACTATGTATCCATCCTTCACTTTAGTAGTAGCTGTATAGAATCTGCCGATGTCTCCGGTATCTACTGATTGAGAATTTTCACAATTAACTCTGAAGTGTAAGTCATCAAGGCCATATTCTTGAGTCTTATTGTTGTTTTCATCCAAGAAGATTTCCATAGAATCATGCATATATGGGGTGCCGGATTTTACGCTTAAGTCTTTATCTTTTACTTCTGCAAGTACATACAGAGCGTTATCATCCCATAAAGCTTTGAAAGTAGCTTTTGTAGTCATATTAGGTGTTACGAATTTAGGTGTAACTACTTGTGCTTTGCTCCAAGCACCATCTATTTTACCGTCAATCACAGGTGATCCAAAGTAAGCAACCATTCTACATTTGGAATCAAATCCATTCTTATCAACCGGTACTTTTGCCGGTTGTGGAGGCTTAGGAGTTGCCTTTTTAACAACAACTTTTGCCTTAAGAGTTGTAGCCTTTTTGTTTTTAGTTATTTTGCAGGAAATTGTTGCAGTGCCCACTGCGATTGCCTTAACTTGCCCTTTCTGAGTTACTGTAGCAATTGACTTGTTACTGCTGCTCCATTGGTAAGTTGCGCCTGTCTGCTTGTTGACAATATCAAAAGTAAAGGTTTGCCCGACGGTCAGATCTTTAGCGGCCTGTTTAAATGCAGGATTACCTTTTACTGCAGCTGCAGAGACACCGGACCACGAACCAATAAAATTCGTAAATACCATTGAGAAAACAGCTAGCACAGTAATAAAGCGTTTTAGTGATTTTTTCTTACCCATAAAATACTTCCTCCTTTTAAAATGTTTCCATTTCAGCCTTTTGGCTGGGAAAGTGGTAAATTATAAATTATTGTAAAAATGTTTTACATTATTACCTATTGTGACTGTTGTTTCAATGAACCGTCCGGGTTTCTGCTGAATCCGGAAATAAACTGCCAAGCAAGTTCAGCGTCAACAATATGGACATCGTGGGCTTTACCATGTGCTAATACAAAGTTGTAGTAATTTTCATTAGTGTCACTACTATAAAATTTATGTATGGAGTATTTATAATCAGGATATTGTTTACATGGATAAAGCACTTCAACAGTTTCGCTTTCTACACCAATGCTGCATTCGGTATCAAGAGGCTTTTCAGGTGTTTCAAGAACCGGTATGTTGTTATACTGTTTCCACGCATCATACTGGTATTGCTGACCCAACCCCTTATATATAGGATATTCCATTTCGCGGGTTCCATAGACGTACCAGACCGGCATACGGTAGTTGTGTTTCTTTTGGAGTTCAAGTCCAATTGATATAGGACGCAGATTTTTTTCCAGACTGAAATTCTCCTGGTCAAAAGGACCGGGTATAGTGTATGGCCACATACTATCAATTGGAGCAATAGCAGCTATCAATTCAGGGTGCAGCATTGCCATTACCTGAGACATTCCTGCGCCATTTGAAAAGCCTGACAGATAAACTCTTGAGCTGTCAATGGGATACTTACCTTTTATATATTTTATCAAGGCCAGATAGAATTCTACATCACTAGGTGCTGATTCATCCAGATTTAGATTAAAATTTATTCCATTACTAGCTAGTGGATATACAGTAATAAAGCCTTCTTTTTCACCGATTTCATGCCATTTGCTCATGTCGGCTGCTTTCATTGGATTATCAAAAGCACCATGGCTGAAAATTACAAGAGGTACAGGCTTGGACGGATTATCGAGAACACATTGGGGAACATGTTCCAGCCAGGTGTGAGCCAAACCGTCATTATCGCCGAGAGAACGGTCATCAAGATGCTTTTCAAAATGGCAATTTTCAAAACAAATTCGCTCAAAAATATTACCTTTCTCACAGGTATTTATCCGTCTTACAGTATAAAATAAATCGAACCATATTTCTCTCATTTTAGACTTGGTTAATTTATTTGTATTTTCATGGGTAATATTAATTACTTTATGATAAGGGTTTAAACCGTTGATATACATGGTGCCTAAAGCACCCAAGGATGTTTCTAAATCTGACTTATTTAAGCTTTTATAATATGAAACAATAGTGTCCGGACAGTTGAAAAGAATTGCTGGCATAGCTGTACTACCGTTACTGCTTGTTTCCGGTAGTGTAGTACCTCCGATAAGGGCTACGGCTGCAGTAGTTTCCGGGTGAATTGATGTGAATTCAAGGGCCAAGTCTACTCCGGAGCCTAAGCCTATAACATAATGGACATCATTCATTACACTCCACTTTCCATCTATTATCCCAAATGAGATTTCCCTGTTTAAGGTTTCTAAAAAAGCGATATCGTTATCACATTCACTGGGATTGGGGAAAACAAACAGAATATTATATTTTTCACCCAACTCATACAAACCCGCTTTAATAAGTTCGTAAACTGAGGCTTCATCTGTTGAAGGACGTAGAATCATTATTGAAGATGGTTTGGTTAAATTATCCCATTCTTTATTGGGAGTAAGGATATATGCATCTCTTTTTTTACCTTGTACTTCAAATTGTTTTATAACTAAACTCAATTTTATCACTCATCCCAAATTAGATTAGATTCCTGTCGTTCTAAAACTAAAAATAGAATTGGAAGCATGTAGTTAAGTAATTTGCAATATCGTTTTAGCAACCATAATGCAATTGTATCTCATACCTTTGTCAATGTCAATATGTAGAAGTATATGCAATATTTAAGGCGTAATATGTGACTTTCCTTTGTTCCGATTGACAGAATATTGAAGTACAAATATAATAATTTTGTTGGTAAAACGAAATAGCAAACCTGTTATTAGTAGAATGATTTACGTGAATACATTTCTTAAATTAACAAATCTTATGGGATTGTTTATCCTGAATTCTTGTATTCATGCCGACATTTACATAATACATCCGGTAGACAATTTTCTCTGATACCGACATTATATATAAGGGTGGAATATTCAAATGTTAAAGCATTTAAAAAATAATAACTACTGTACTGAGGAGGTGGCTCCGATGCAAATATCTATTTCTAATAATATAGATAATAATGAAGGCCCAAAAAGTAAAAGTGTATTGTGGAGCAAAGCTTTTGTTTTTTTGATAGTTGTCAGCCTGATAACAGCTACGGGATTCAATATGGTTTATACCGTTATTTCCAAATATTCAATGGATATTCAGAAGTCACTGGCAATCGCAGGTGTTATATCGGGAATTTTTTCTGTTGCAGCACTAGTCATGCGTCCATTTGCGGGAATGATGTCAGACATATTTAACAAAAAGTACCTGTGCATTGCAGCAAACGTGGTTATTGGATTATCAGTTGTAGGATATTCTTTCTCTTCAAGTATCCCGGTACTTTTTTCTTTTAGAATACTGCATGGGATTGCGTTTGGTGTCAGCAGTACCGTAAATGTTGCCCTTGCTACCAGATTTATTCCCAAGGACCGCTTGGGGGAAGGGATAGGCTACTATGGAATTGGGCAGGTAGTGGCTTCGATTATCGGTCCAAATATAGGAATACATGTTGCTGACAAGTACGGGTTCCAGACATTGTTTGTTGTCATTGCTTTGTTGTCCTTTATAGGTGCTGCATTACTGCTATGTTTAAAGTATCCTATTGAAGAAATGAAGACAGAAAATGTGAGCATAAGAAGTAAGCTGACAATTGATTCCTTAATCGCTAAAGAGGGCATCGTTTATGCAATAATTGGTGGCATGTTCTCCTTTGGAAACGGGTTAGTAAGTTCATTCTTAATTCTCTTGGGGAAAGAAAGAAACATTTCAAATATCGGAATATTCTTTTCCATAGGGGCTGTTGTAGTTTTTCTTTTACGTCTGTTTGTGGGGCGGATAGTTGATAAAAAAGGCCTGACTATAACAGTGAATATTTCACTGATAGTTTCAGCAATTTCCATGGCTTTGATAGGGGTTGCACCGACACTTGGATTGCTTATAGTCGCATCCGTATTGAAGTCTATTGGGCAAGGCGGAGGACAGTTATCACTTCAAGCGGAAAGTATCAAAAGAGTAAGCCCAAGTAGGGTCGGGGTAGCAACCGGTACTTTTTATATTGGTGCAGATATCGGGCAAGGGTTAGGGCCTATTATTGGGGGAGGGATTTCTCAATATTTTAATTACACTGTAATGTTTGTGGCATGTTCGGTGCTTTTGCTGGGTTCAATGGTGGTTTTTAATGTTTATCAAAGGAAAATAAGATATAGTAAACGTGGAAACGTGTGAATTTGAAGGGGTGTAGGAGTGGGGAACTTTTGATTAATCTCAAAATATAAGTACCTACAACATTGGAATTAAATGCTATAATAAGGGTATTAATGTAGAGGAGTAAATCAAAATGAGTCAAGAAGTGATTGGAGATAAGAAAGAATGGTTGGACTTTTTGAATAACTATAAAAACGGATTTGTTAACAAGGTGAATGCGTCTGCATTTAAATCAGGTACAATAATAATATTCTTAATATCTACTTTAATTTTATTTATAAATAAGTTGCCCTCATCGTTGCCAAACTTAAAAGATGTTGCCATTACCATTATCTTTTTTACGTTTATTTTTAATTTAGTCCTATTTTTCTCAAATCTTATGAATTTTATTTTTAGACGTAGTGCTGTTAATCAGAATATGAATCGGCCTCTTAATGAACTTGAAAAACAGTACATGCTACCAACTACAATTAATTCTACACTTTGTAGCCTTGTATTGTTTTGTACTAATGCATTTTCAATTATATACTGTTTAATATCTGGAATACTAAACAATCCAATTATTTTGCTATCTTTTATCGTATTTTTTTTATTAATGTTTTTATTAACAATTAGTTCTTGGCAGGTTATATTACGTAATTATTTTAAACGAGATTTGAACTTACTTAAAAATAAATTTCTCTTATGTTTAAATCCTATAATTAATTTAGGACAATTTATTATTGTATTAGCGGCCGTTTCCTTAATTAAAGATAGTATTGTTTACAATAATAAAGAATTAATTTTATTTGCGGTATATTTGTCAGGGATAATGTTCTCCATAACTTATATTTTAAAATATTATTCATATAAGATTATTATTTCATGGGTTGAGCAATTTATTAATGAAGTTATGATAAATAATTTAGATGCTTTACAAATTAAGGAGAAATTTTGCAAAGAATACTCCAAATGTATAAACTTAGAGACTTTTTACTTCAATTCAAATAAGATTACTAACCCAAAAAAGTGGTTAAGTAGATAACTGTCCTAAGTGAAAGCGTATGTCCGACATGATTCAAATGTGCGACCTGTGGTTTAGGAAAGCACGCTTCAATTCAGAAACCTTTTAAAACAGAACTTTTTAATTTTGAGTTGGTCAACCGCATTACCTAAATAAAAGATGCTTTTACTACCATAAATTTAAATATATTTAGAACTCGGAAAGCCAATAATATTAAGTAATATACAATCAAAAATTACTATTTAGCATTAAGTTATTTATAAATACATATGGTTTATTATTACAATTTATTATAATATTACATTAATAGAAGAAGGGCCCAAAATACAGGGAACAAGTAATTTCTTCTTACTAGTATGGTGAGCCTAAAAGGATGGTTCTTATAATGTATAAAAGGGAAACAAATAGCATTGATGTTATTTTAAAAGAGAAAGATATACTATTATGTAAATACAGGTTACTTCTTAATAAACCGGAATACGGGGTAATGACAGGGATAAGTGTGTTTGGTCTTATTTATATTATTAGATTATTTATGACTGTTGGTATAGAATCTATTAATTTTGAAAGAGATATCTCATCCCATTTACTGGGGATAGTAATTTCAATCTTCTTTCCAATCCTCATCATAGCGATATTAACTAAAAATTGGGCGAATACCAAAAAAGAATTTAGGAATGAGAAGTTGTTCAGGATGAATTATTTCTTTTCTGATTTTGGTATAACAATAGCTTATAAAACTGAAAACAACATTTCATGGAATAATGTATCTAAAGTAAAAGAGAGCAGAAAAAATTTCATTATTTATCTAAATGAGAATGGCTTACTGTTAATTCCTAAAAAATGTTTCCAAGATGCCGAACAAATTGAAGTGCTAAATAATATTCTAATTGATAAATTGCCTAAGAAAAAATTATCGTTAAAGAAAAAATAATATAATTCTATATAGCTGTAGGGGGTAGCCTAAGTGTTTTGTCCTAACTGTGGGTATGAATACCGTAAAGGATTTAGTATATGCCCTGATTGCCAAGTATTGCTTGAAGAAAATATTCCAGAAGAAAAGAAACCTTATAACAAAAATAAAATTAGACTATATAAAGCATATAATACTTTAAAATATGGTATTAAGAAAGGATTAAATAGTAATTTTTATAGTAAGTTATCGTTACTTTCCTATAGACTGTTAATTATTTCATTATTTTTATTTAGTTATTTTTCATTAAGGCATAATTCATTACTTTTATTGGGTTCTGGATGGGAAATCCCAGTCGATTTAGTAATACCTATAGAATTTAGTGCGAATTGTGCACAACTTAGTTTTTGGCTTTGTATAGCCTTCTTTATAATAGCTTTTAAGAGATTTAATCAGCAAAAATATTTTATTAAATTCATTTTAATACTTTGGTTTATTGTAAATATAATTTTGTTTAATTATTTATTACAAGATGTACCGGAAAAGTACGTTATTCTGATAATAAAATACTGGTGGGTAGGCTTGATATTACCTGGCATATTAGTATCAACATTAATATTTAAGGATATTTCAAAAAAACACGGATTGAAAAAACGTAAATATATTACATATTTATTTAACAATGTACAAAACTTTCAAAGTAGATCTAGAACGAAACGCATAATTGAACATATTAAGGAATATTATAAGAAAGTTCTTAACTTTTTATTGATAATGATAGCTTGTATTGCGTATCGTCCTAAGGTTAGCGAGAATTTTTGGGATTATTTATTCGGGATACAAAAAAGTGAATTTATTTTTATAATTGATATATTCATAAATTTTATGGTCATAATAAGTATTTGGTGCTTTGAATCAACATTTAAGCTAAAATACAGGTTTGAAAGAGTTACCAGAAATATACCTGAACATAGGATGGGGACTGTTTCTTTTGTACTATTTTTAATCAGTTTAGTATTTCTATTTCTGACTATATATTTTGGAGGATATCTTACTAATGAGGTTGTGTTAAACTATATACTGGCTTATGTGGGGTACATTATACCTTATTACACGCTTTATATAGTGAGAGGCTAAGTATATAATCTTGCTTATTTCGGCAGAGCATTGCCCAACCAAAACAAATTAGCCCCTAGGAAACAAGAATAAAAAGAGAATATCGTGGTAATAAAATGTATCTAGATTGTTTAAAAGTGCTACTTCTAATGAAGAATTTATGCTAGATATGTGAAAAAGGAAATTTGCACATATAGTTTACCTGATAAAATGTTGATTCAGGTTTTAGAATGAAGAAATTAACTGAGTTATCAAGTTTTTATATAAATAATAATCAAATTTGTTTTTGTGTTAGAATGAAATGGAAAGATGGAGGGGATAAACAATGCAATATAGTTTTGAAATATTAGAAAAGAATGATAGTTTATTTAAAGTCAGTGCATGCATAATACATAGCGGAGAAGAAATTTTTAAAGATGTAATATATGCAAGATACGATTATAATATAGGAATAGTCTTGCTAGAATTGGCACAAATTGAAACAAAAATACCGGACTATCAAATACGAAGAGAATTTGTTTCTAAAATAAAAACATATATTAAGCAGTCCATTTAAACTGAATTATTTATAGCTGTTGCCCACCTGGACAACAGTGGGCAACAAAATCTTCAGCAAAAAGAAATAAAAAACCCTATAACCTTTCAGTTATAGGGTTTTGGTACGCCCGACACGATTCGAACGTGCGACCTGCGGTTTAGGAAACCGACGCTCTATCCTGCTGAGCTACGGGCGCATAAATAAATACTTCCTTTTAACAACTATCATAGTATACTAAAAAAATTTCAACATTTCAAGGCTATTTTTATTTTAAAATCATACCTATAAATAACTTTATATAGGAAATGCATGGAAAAGAGTATAAGGTTGTTTTATAATTATTAAATATAGTGAGATATTAAGTATATAACGAATAGAATAACAAGTAACCAAAATTATATTATGAAAAGCGGAGGTAAAAAAATGGCTGCAGGAAAGACACTTCCAAAGAGAAAAGACATAGAGGACAGATTTAAATGGAAACTTGAAGATATATATAAGGACACGGATTCGTGGGAAAAGGACTTTAAGACAGTTAAGGAATTGGCAACACAAATGGGAAACTTCAAGGGTAAGCTTGGAAATAGTGCCGATACACTTCTTGATTGTTTTAAGAAAAGTGATGAATTACTGTCCCTTAATGACAAAGTATTTGTTTATGCAAGAATGAAAAGGGATGAGGACAACGGAAATTCTACTTATCAGGCATTAACTGAAAGAGCATCTACCCTTGGTACAGAGGTTTATACCGCCATTTCATTTATTGTCCCCGAAATGTTGGCAATACCCGAAGAAAAGTTAATGTCTTTTATGAATTCCAATAAAGAGCTCTCCGTGTACATGTTTATGGTACAGGAAAATTTGAGACAAAAAGAGCATATCTTATCTGAGCAGGAAGAACAGATACTTGCTCTATCCACTGAAATATCTGACACAGCAGGTGATATCTTCACCATGTACAATAACGCAGACATAAAATTTCCTTGTATCCGGGATGAAAAAGGTGAGGAAGTCGAAGTCACAAAGGGCAGATATTCAACAATGTTGGAAAGCAGGGACAGGAGAGTCCGCAAAGATGCTTATGAAGCTGTGTACAGTACTTACTACAAAATGAAAAATACCCTGGGTGCATCCCTTACAGGCAATGTAAAGAAAAACAGGTTTTACTCCATTGTAAGAAAATATCCCTCATCATTAGAATCATCTTTGGATAACGACAATGTACCCGTAAAGGTGTACGACAACCTTATCGACACAGTAAATAAAAACCTGCATTTACTGGATAGATATTTAAAGTTAAGGAAAAAAGCACTAAAGCTGGATGAGCTTCATATGTATGATTTGTATGTTCCTATGGTTGAAGAATATGACAAGAAAGTTACCTATGAGGAAGGCAAAAAGCTTGTAGAAGAGGGATTAAAGCCACTAGGAGAGGAATATATCGGATATCTTAAAAAGGGCTTTGACTCAGGCTGGATTGATATTTATGAAAATGAAGGCAAGACCAGCGGAGCATATTCGTGGGGAGCTTTCAAAACTCACCCTTATGTACTGCTTAATTATGAGAACAACATAAATGATGTGTATACTCTTGCGCATGAAATGGGCCATGCACTGCACTCCTACTATACAAATATGACTCAACCTTATGTATATTCACAATACAGGATATTTGTTGCAGAGGTTGCATCAACAGTAAATGAATCACTCCTCATGAGGTATATGTTATCAAAATCTGAAAGCAAGCAGGAGAAGGCATATTTACTGAATCATTATCTTGAGGAGTTCAGGGGAACAGTGTTCAGACAGACAATGTTCGCAGAGTTTGAAAAGCTTATACACCAAAAGACAGAGCAAGGAGAGGCACTAAATGCACAGGAGCTTTGCGATATTTACTATGGACTGAACAAAAAGTATTTCGGAGAAGCAGTTAGCGTTGATAAGGAAACTGAAATGGAATGGTCAAGAATACCTCACTTCTACAGCAGTTTTTATGTATACAAGTATGCTACAGGCTTCTCAGCTGCTACTGCTATTGCTGAAAAAATATATAAAGAAGGTAAGCCGGCAGTTGATAAATATTTAGAGTTCCTTAAAAGTGGAGGCTCAAACTATCCTATAGAGCTCTTAAAAATAGCAGGTGTAGACCTTTCATCTCCACAGCCTATTCAGGATGCATTAAACGTATTTGAAAAAACTCTGGAAGAATTGGAAGAACTTTTAGTATAATATACACAAGTCACATAATTAACAAACGGAGGTTATAATAATGAACGATCCACGTATAGAGAAACTGGCACACAATTTGATTAACTACTCATGTGAACTAAAAAAGGGAGAGAAAGTCCTTATTGAGAATATCGGTAACGAAGTTCCATTGTCAAGAGCCTTAATCCGTGAGGCATACAAGGTGGGAGCAATTCCATACCTTACAATAAAGAATCCGGAATTGGAAAGAGTACTCCTAGAACAATGTACAGAAGAACAAGTGAAAGATATGGCTCGCTATGAATTGGCAAGAATGAAAGACATGGATGCGTACATTGGTATCAGGTCAGGGGATAATATAAGCGAAAAGGCTTCTGTTCCATCAGACAAGATGAAGATATACATGTCACTGTTTTCAAAGCCTGTACATTCAGAACAGCGTGTTGAACACACAAGATGGTGTGTAATGAGGTATCCTACTCACTCAATGGCACAGCTTGCTAACACTCCAACTGAATATTTTGAAGATTTTTACTTTAATGTATGTAATCTGGATTATGCGAAAATGTCAAAAGCTATGGACCCACTTGTTAAATTAATGGAAGCCACCGACAAGGTGAGAATTACAGGAAAAGGGACAGACTTGACATTCTCAATAAAAGGGCTGCCTGCAATAAAGTGTGACGGTAAAATGAATATCCCTGACGGAGAAGTATATACTGCACCGGTAAAAGATTCGGTAAATGGTGTAATATCCTACAACTGCCCTGCGGTATATCAGGGGGTAACTTTTGAGAATATCCGCCTTGAGTTCAAGGATGGTAAGATTATTAAAGCTACGGCAAATGATACCGAGCGTATCAACGAAATATTTGGTACCGATGAAGCAGCAAGATACGTAGGGGAGTTTGCAATAGGAGTTAATCCTTTCATTGAAACTCCAATGAAGGATACACTTTTTGATGAAAAGATTAGAGGCAGTATTCACTTTACACCCGGAAGCTGTTATGACGAGTGTCCAAATGGGAATAAGTCATCAATCCACTGGGATCTTGTGTTTATTCAAAGGCCAGAATATGGCGGGGGAGAAATATGGTTTGATGATAAGCTCATAAGAAAAGACGGACTTTTTGTACCAGCCGAGCTTCAAGGACTAAATCCTGATAACTTAAAATAAAAAAAGTAAAATTTATAAATATAGAAAAAACCAGAGGTTTTCATTTGCCTCTGGTTTTGTTTTACTATTACATATCAAAAAGTTCTGTCAGTTCTTCTTTAGTCATCTTGGTAATAAGGGTTTCACCGGATTGTATAACTGCATCAACTAATTGCTTTTTCCTATCTTTAAGTTTTAATATTTTTTCCTCAATTGTGCCGTGTGTAACCAGCTTCATTACATGGACAGTTTTTAGCTGACCTATACGGTATGCACGGTCGGTTGCCTGATCTTCTACAGCCGGGTTCCACCAAGGGTCATAGTGAATAACCGTATCAGCACCCGTCAAATTCAAGCCTGTTCCTCCCGATTTAAGGGACAGAAGGAAAATCTGACCTTGCCCGTTGTTGAAGTTTTTAACCATTTTCATTCTTTCGTCGGCAGGTGTTGATCCATCAAGATATAAATAGTCTATTTCATCCTCTTGCAGCCACTGCCTTATAATTGCCAACATTGATGTAAACTGCGAGAACAGAAGTATTCTATGCCCGGAGGTAAGAGAGTCTCCTACTATTTCTTTGAGGAGGAGCAGCTTACCGCTATCGCCTTCATAGTTGTCTACAAACAGCGAAGGGTGACAGCAAAGTTGTCTTAGTCTTGTAAGAACAGACAAAATCTTAATTTGACTCCGTTCATAGCCATTTTGGTTTATTTCCTTGAAAATATCCCCTTTAGCTTGCTCCAGGTAAGCAACGTAAAGTTTTTTCTGTTCCTCTGTAAGGTCTGCTTTAATAATATGTTCAATTTTTTCGGGCAGTTCCTTGAGAACGTCCTGCTTGAGCCTTCTGAGTATAAATGGTTTTAGTTGTTTGCTCAGGGAGGTTAGAGCTGCACTGTCCCCTTTTGAAATCGGAGATTCAAACTTTTCAACAAATTTCCCGTGTGACCGTAAATATCCGGGCAAAATGAAATCAAAAACCGACCACAGCTCCGTAAGATTATTTTCCATAGGAGTTCCTGTAAGTGCGAATCTATGCTGGGACATGAGCTGTTTTACGGCTTTAGCTGCCTGGGACCCCGGGTTTTTAATATGCTGAGCTTCATCAAGTATACAATATCTGAACAAATAATCTTTGTAGTTATCAATATCACGTCTAATAAGGGCATAAGATGTGACTATTACGTCCGAGTTCACACCTTCTCTTATGAGTTCCTCACGTTCAGTTTTGTTTCCCACAACAGCAGTTATTTTCAATTCCGGTGCAAATTTGTCAACTTCTGAACACCAGTTGTAAATAAGGGAGGTAGGAACAATTACTATAGATGTTGCGGGGCCTGAAACACTTTTATCATACTGGAGCAGGGTAATAACCTGCAAGGTTTTTCCCAGACCCATATCATCGGCGAGAATTCCCCCAAGACCGTATGTTGACAAAGTTTTAAGCCATTTAAATCCAAGTTTTTGATAATTCCTTACAGTTCCTTTAAGGGTCTCTGGAATTTGAAATTCGGTTTCAGAAGGTTCATGAATGTCATGAACTAAATCTTTAAAGGCCTTATTGCGTTCAAAGAACTTCATCCCTGTTTCTTTAAGCATACCATCTATAAAAAAAGCTCTATACATGGGAAGCTGAACCAGCTCACTATCTAAATCCTCCATTGTCATCTCAAGTTGATCAATTATTTCAGACATAGTTAATAGTCCCTCTGAATCAAGGGGCAGAAATGCTCCGTTTTTCAAGCGGAAATACTTCTTTTTTTCTCTTATATTCTGAAATACAGACGACAGCTCATCACGTTCTACACCTTCCATATCAAAGCTGAATTCAAGAAAATTGTTTAGTGTATTCAGCCTCAAAAATCCTGAGAATGAAGGAAGCCTTTTTATACTCATTGCTTTAAAGCTATCTGAATAAAAAATCTGTGTATATTCCTGCAGTTTAGGGACAATTGTATTTACAAAATCAAATATCTTTTCTTCATCATCCAGATATATTCTATCACCGTTAACTTTAAAATCGCTTTCGCCTAATAGGTCTACAATAATACCCTCTTTTTCCATGTCCCGTACGAGAATTTTACCCATAGAGACTTGATCTCCAAATGCAGAGAACGGATTTATTATACGATCACCATATTTAAATTTAACATCAGCAGTTATTATATCTTCAAATTTGTCCAGATAAATTTCAGGCTCAAAGTCCACTCGCTGTACCATTTCCTGAACGTTTTCGTCTATGTATACCCGCCCGGTTTTTTCAACATAAGGGAGTACCTCTGAGAAGAAACGTTCCTTATCCTTTTCTATGAAGGTTATACGATTAATGTTCTCCTGCTGCATATAGGTAAAAAAGGGTTTAAAGTAGTCACGTTGGGCTGCTGACACCCTGTAAATAGCTTCGCCGTATAAAAAATATTCAGAGCCGGAGGTTATCTGGTAAAGAGGCAATTTTGTATCTATATTCAAATCTATGGATGAGGCGTTTCCGGTCAATGTAAATTCTATAGGTATATCCTCATTTTGAATTATAACATTCTGGATTTTAATGTTATTGTGTATTACATTAAAAGGGGTATCGTGAAAAAGCTGTAGAAGCCTTTTAAGAGCTGCCTCAGAGAGGAAAATATCTTTGTCTATAAAGGTACTGTACTTACTTGATTCACCTGTAAAATAATGTAGCAGATTCTCATTCTGCCATATTTCCTGAAGATACGAAATTACAGGCTTGGCATTTTCATTAAAATCATATATAACAGGGTCAAAGGTAAATCCTTTCCCAAAGACAATCTCGCTGCCTGTTTTAAGGCTTTCTAACATCTGTCGTATATTCCTGACCACATAAAGCCTGTCAGTACCGATGCGAAGAGATAGGGAAGCAATGGGTCCTCTTTTTAAAATTGAGAATCTTCTGCTAATAAATTCAAGATTAAATTCAACATTAATGGGAAGTCTTACACCTGAACCTTTATCTGAAAAAAATTGAAAAATATCTTTTGCTGCTTTCTTTTGAACAGTAGAATTAAAAAAGCCCTGTTCATCCTTTTCCTTAATTAAGAAAAGAACCGCGGCAATGTGCTTGCAACCTTTTTCTGTTTTTTCATAATCCGAACAGGTACATGAAAAATCAGTGAGATCGCCGGACTTGGCAAACCGCACCTGTACATTGTACGGGTGAGTTCCCAAAACTGTTGCGTCAAACAACAGCATTTCTTGATTAAAGGACAAGGATTTGATACGCTTATCCCTGAAATAGTCCATGCCCTTCTTGTATCTCATGGGCGTAGACAAATAATAAATAGTGTCTTTAGAAACTTTAAACATCATTTTCTCCAAAGTGTAATAAAATAAGCTATCATATTATTATAACCAATTTGAAGAAGAATGTGTAGTTTTTACATAAATAACTCTTTAGCTTACTAGGCTATTTACTTTAAGAGTTATCAGAAATTCTGTAATTTCTTCGTCACTGTTAATATGGATACTGCCTCCACATTTATCTATCTGTGCTTGTACGATGCTAAGTCCGAACCCACGTTTTTTAGATGTATTGTCTTTTGTAGAATAACCCGCGCTGAAAATTTTCTTAATAATTGCTTCGGGAATCATGGGGCCGTTATTGGAAATAGACATATAGTACATATCATTCTCTATGTATGTTTCAAGACGAATAAACTTTTTTTCCCTATCTATCCCCAAGATAGATTCATATGCATTATCTACTATATTTGATATAACAGTAACAGCGGTATCCTCATCTATTACTGCACTTGATAAGGGTTCTTCAAAGTCAACAAGAACTTCTATATCTTTCTTTAGAGCGTTATTATATTTTACACTGATAATTGCGTCAACAAAGTCGTTACCTGAATATACATTAATATTCGTGGTCTCGCTGTTATTCGCATAATTGTTTATATATTGCTTGACCTTATCGCTTAAATCAGGTCTGTTTAGGGTACACAGACCGTAAATAGTATTTAAATGGTTCTTATATTCGTGTCTTTCTTTAGCTACCATTTCGTTAAAGGAAATCAACTGATATACATTTTCTTTTTTGAGTTCATTTGCATATTGTAGAATCTCAAGTTTCGAACCTTCCCGAAAGGCAGAAAGCATTGCAATAATCAAAACGATATATATAACAAAGGTAAAGATATTATAAAGAAGTAGATTTTGGGGGTCTTTGGAGATATAAATATTTGTTCCAACCAGAAAGAACAGTACTGCAAAAATCATGATAAGAGTCTGCTTGTATCTGGACTGATAGGGATTTCCGTCTTTTAACCAGGAAAACCCGTCATGAGACTTGTATAATATAAATACAATAGTACCTTCAATCAACTTAGCAATAATACCTAAAACTGCGAATAATACTTTATCATCAGTAAGTACTGACATTGGTTTACCTGTAACACTCATACATGCCAAGCCGATAAGACTTTCTATAATTGCTATTCCTAAAAAAATAAGAAGAACTTTGACTACACTTTTAAAAAGAGTTCCGTTAAGTAAATAATTAAGTATAAAACAAGTAAGGGATGCTATTATTATTGAATGCAGCCCTGAGGGCAAGAACTTGGTAATCCAGTATGTATATATTGTATAAATCGTTACAAACCAGGCAATGCGGCTATTAATCCTTTTTATAAATTGCCGCTGTCCCGATAAGAGATAAAAGGCTATTATAAAAATAATGCCCTCAATAGCTGTTAAAAATATTTCATTGGCAACGTACACCCTCATTTACACACCCTTCCGGAGGAAGATTATAAAAAATGTAACAAAATTAATTATCAGGTTGATACAACCACAAAATTTTAGAAGCTGCACCGGTAATCAAGCTTGTTACAATTAATGAAACTTTCCCAACTGACCTCAATAAATTTTTTTTCATCAGAATCACCCCTTAAAAAAATTTAATTCTCAACTTAATATTCTAACATTCTACAGGAAAAGTCAATATATTTTACAAAAAATATTACAATTTATGCTTATATTTGCTAATTAGTAGTTGATATACAGCTAATACATAAACTTCTATAGCAGACCAACTGATTATGTTAGACGACATAAAAAAAAAGTCCGAAAGTAGAAGTAAAATACTTACTACCACTGCAGCAGCCTTTGTCTTCTTTAGGCCCTTCAGTTCTTGGCTTTCATTTACTGGTGCAATTATAAAAGCAAGTACTGGAAGAAATATAGCAAGAGTTAATTGTAAATAGTAGGGAATTATAACTGTTTTACCTGCGAATATAGCTATGACCATTGTTAAAAACGACATTATAATACATACAATCTCATTTTTAAAATGGTAACCACCGAGGAATGGACGAAGAAACAGGAAAGGAAGAAAAGCACATAGAAATTCTCTCGTTAGTGAAAGTAGAGTAAAAATAAGCAAATATAGAATAGTTTTATACAAATCTGAGAAGATACATACCAGCCCGTAACTAATGTTTTTAATCTCTGCTTCTGAGTACTGCTGATTCCTTGTGATAGCATCAGCCACTTTGTATGCAAGCTTTCTATAAAAAGTTATATTCATAAAAAATGTCTCCATTGACGAATCGTACAATTAAATATTAGCATATTGCGATATGAAATTACAATAATTGTGAAAAAAATACAAAAAGAGACAATCCATACAGGATTGTCTCTTTTTGTATTTTTTTATTATACTATAAACTTATTTTGCAACTATATTAACAAGTCTTCCTTTTACTACTATTACTTTCTTTATCTCTTTTCCATCAAGGAAAGGCTTTATTTTTTCATCAGCTAAAGCAACAGCTTCCGCTTCGCTGTTGTCAGCGTCAGCAGCAACTTCTATTTTACCTCTGACTGTACCGTTAATCTGGACAGCCAGCTCTATAGTGTCTTTGACTAATGCATTTTCGTCAAATTCAGGCCAATTCTGATTGAATATAGAATATTCAAAGCCCAGTTGTTCCCACATTTCTTCGGCAAAGTGAGGTGCAAAAGGTGCTACAAGCTTTACTAAGTCTTTGATGGTATCCTCAAAAAGCTTAATGTTTTTTGTTTTAACTTCAGCATCATACTTGTAAAGTGCATTTACAAGTTCCATACAGCGTGATATTGCAGTATTGAACTGGAATCTGTCTGTATCCTGTGTAGCGCCCTTTATAGCAGTATGACGTACATAGTTCAGTTCCTTGTCATCCTTGTCCATATCAGTTCTGGAAGCCTTTGACTTCTGCTCTCCAAGGCTTTCAACAAGCCTTTCTATTCTGCTTGCAAATCTTGAAATAGCTTTTATTCCGTCGTCGCTCCATGGTCCGCCATCAACGTAATTGAATCCAAAACCAAGGTACATTCTGAATATATCGGAACCGTACTTTCTCACGTAATCATCAGGAGAAATGGTATTTCCTCTGGATTTACTCATTCTATTCCCATCCGGGCCAAGGATTGTACCTTGGTGTACAAGAGACAGGAACGGTTCGTCAAAATTGAGGAAGCCCAAATCTCTTAATGCTTTAGTTATAAATCTCGCATAGAGCAGATGCATTGCGGCATGTTCTGCACCGCCGACATACTTGTCAACGGGGAGCATCTTGTTTATCCATTCAGTGTCAAATGGCTTATCATTGTTCTGGCTGTCAGGATATCTGAGATAGTACCATGACGAGCAAACAAATGTATCCAGTGTATCAGGATCTCTCTTAGCCGGAGCACCACATTTCGGACAAACGGTATTCATGAATTCCTCACTCTTTTTAAGAGGAGATTCTCCGTCAGGCTTAAACTCAACGTTGTAAGGAAGAGCAACAGGCAGTTGTTCTTCAGGGATCGCTACTTCGCCACAATGTTCACAATAAACTATAGGAATAGGGGCACCCCAGTACCTTTGTCTTGAAACAAGCCAGTCTCTCAGCCTGTAGTTTATCTTCAGACTTCCTTTACCGTCTGCTTCCAGCTTCTTTATTATAGCGGTTCTTGCCTCAGAAGAGGGGACTCCGTCAAATTCGGCACTATTGACTAAAACACCGTATTCGCAAAACGGAAGCTCGTCATTTGAACCATCGGCACTCTTTATAACCCTCTTGATAGGCAGGTTATATTTCTTTGCAAATTCAAAGTCGCGTTCGTCATGGGACGGAACAGCCATTACACAGCCGGTACCATAGCTTGCAAGAACATAGTCCGCAATCCATACAGGTACTTTTTCTCCTGTAATTGGGTGAATGGCATAACTACCGGTGAATACACCGGTCTTTTCTTTTGTAGTTGAAAGCCTTTCTATTTCCGTCTGCTTTTTAGTATCATTTTTATACTTTTCAACTGCTTCTGCATATTCTGGTTTTGTTATTTTCTCAACTATCGGATTTTCAGGAGCCAGAACAACATATGTTACACCATAAAGGGTGTCGGCTCTGGTGGTAAACACCTGAAACTCAATATCTGTGTCAGCAACTTTAAAGGAAATTTCAGCACCTTCTGAACGCCCTATCCAGTTTGTCTGTATCTTTTTTGTTTTTTCAGGCCAGTCAATGGTATCCAGCTTGTCCAGAAGTTCCTGAGCGTAAGAGGTTATTTTAAAGAACCACTGAGTAAGGTCACGCTTTGTTACTTCTGAATCACATCTTTCACAGCATCCGTCAACAACCTGCTCGTTTGCAAGAACGGTGTTACATTTCGGACACCAGTTAACAGGCGCATTTTTTCTATATGCAAGACCGGACTTATATAATTGAAGGAAAAGCCACTGTGTCCACTTGTAATAGTCGGGCATGCAGGTTTTTATTTCATAGTCCCAATCAAAGGTAGCACCCATTTCCTTGAGCTGGCCTTCCATTGTCTCTATATTTTTAAGAGTAGAGTCTTGGGGATGAATACCTGTTTTTATTGCATAGTTTTCTGCAGGAAGTCCAAAAGCGTCAAATCCCATTGGGTGGAAAACATTATACCCCTGCATTCTCTTCATTCGAGCCCAGGAATCAGTCAAACCGTAATTGTACCAATGTCCTACATGAAGATTAGCACCTGATGGATATGAAAACATCTCCAGACAATATAGCTTCTTATCAGTGTTCTCAGGATTGAACTTGTAGATATCTGTTTCTTCCCACTTTTTTTGCCACTTTCTATCTATATCTGCTGAGTATGGCATTTTATCAACTCCTTTATTTTATTTAATATCAATAACTTATAAAAACCCGTCTCTTAATAAAAGAGACGGGTTAATCCGCGGTACCACTCTTGTTAGCCCTGGAGGCTCACTCAAAAGTCTTGTAACGAAAGACCTACGGCTGAATTTTGTATCAGCAGCTCCACGGCGAGTTCAAAGAACGTAGTCAGCTGCAATTTCACCAAGTATGCAGCTCTCTTTAGTGACCAAATTTTCCTTTACTACTCCGCTTCATAACTTTAAAAAGTAATTAACTAATTTACAGTGTAATCTATATTAGATTATCATAATAGTTTGATTATTTCAACTTTTTTCACGGTTTTGGTTCTCCATTAGGGCAATATACTGTGCCATATTTTTAACCTTGTTGGTCTGTTTGGAAATAGTTATGGTAAGGTTAAGATTTATACCCAGCTCAAATAGAATAAGTACGAGGAATACTGCATTTGCAGGTTCGATTATACCTATAATATTTGCAACCCAATCGGGGATGACAGGGAAAACAGCAATAATTATAAACATTACAGAGGATAAAATCCAAAGAATACTGTACTTTAGTTCCAACTTTGTTTTCTGAACCATTTTGAGTATTGATGTAAGTAAAATAAATCCTATAAGAAGAATACTTATCTGTAACCGTAAGTTCATATTTTTACCTTCCGTAAGAAATTTAATTTGAAAACCGTCTTATACGTGGTCGTATCCGGGTCATTATTATAGCCAATGTAACCTTCACCATATAATAAACGGAGAGGGACCTGTTAATTGACGAGTTTCCACGGGCTCTTTTTTCCATTTCCACAGGTATTTCCGTAATTTTTAAATTTTTACGCTTCAAAATCATTATGGATTCAGGTTCAGGATAGTCCTGAGGGTAGTTTTCTGAGAACAGTTCAATAATTTTTCTGTTGCAGGCTCTGAAGCCTGAAGTTGAGTCTGCTACTCCCGACCCTGATAATAGCCATATCAAAAAACGAAAGTACTTTATGCCCAGTCTTCTGATAAAAGTAGATTGGTAGCCCTTTTTATCCAAAAATCTGGAGCCTATAACCATGTCTGCATTTCCTTCTTCCAGAATATTAATCATTTCAGGGACAAAAGATGCTTTATGCTGACCGTCACCGTCAAACTGTACAACTATATCGTAGCCTTTTTCAAATGCATATTTATAGCCGGTTTGAACAGCACCTCCTATACCTATGTTAAAAGGAAGATTAATATGTGGAATGTGATTTTCCCGCAATATTAAACCTGTTTTGTCGGTGGAACCGTCATTTATAACCATGTAATGGTACCCTGCGGCATTTTGCTCTATATCATTTATAACATCAAGAATATTATCCTGTTCATTGTAAGCAGGTATTATTATTATACTTTTCATTTATTCCTCCGAAACCGGTATTCATCCAGATTTATTTTACCCTCTGGCTATATAAAATACTCCTACCAGAATGAGTATAGTACCAAAAATTTTACGGAGGTCTATATTCTCCTTAAAAATAAAAAATCCAACAAAGAGGCTTAGTGCATAGGCTACGCTGTTGAGGGGGTATGCAGTTGAAAACGGTAGCTTGGAAAGTACATATAGCCACAAAATCGTAGAGACACCGTAGACAAAAACTCCGGCAAGTATTAGTGGGTTCAGTAAAAGTTTTAAACTGTAGCCCGCCATCCTTTCAAGCCCTATTTTCCACAGGGTCTGTCCTAACACAGTAAGTCCT
Source organism: Bacillota bacterium (assembly GCA_023412275.1). Lineage (GTDB taxonomy): Bacteria > Bacillota > Clostridia > Acetivibrionales > DSM-1351 > Ruminiclostridium. The sequence continues at coordinate 24,010 of JAEYNY010000201.1, read as the reverse complement.
GAATTTAAAATTGCTAATAATATATATTTACCCTGCATGTACGCCGCCCTATATATAGAATTTTTATGTAAATTGTATTATGTCCTTAAGCTTATATAGAAATACGTATGAACATATCTAAGGCAATTTACATAAAATAGATTATAATAACATTTTTGGAGATATAAAGATGGAGAAATTTGTCGTTATTATGGCAGGAGGCTCAGGAACAAGACTATGGCCGCTGTCAAAAGAAAAAAAGCCTAAGCAGTTCATATCTGTTGATGACGGCGAATGTATGCTGGTTCAGACAATTAACCGCGTGTGCCGGAGCGTTCCACCAACCAATTGTTTTATAGTTACAAATCAAAGTCTTGTGGAATTGACCAAAGAAGTTGTCAAGGATATAATTCCACATTCAAATATAATTTCAGAGCCCCAGAAGAAGAACACTGCCGCATGTATTGCATATACGGCAATGCTTCTTGATAAAAAACTGGGAGAATCAGTACTGTGTTTTGTACCGGCTGACGGATATGTCAAAGATTATCAGGGTTATGCCGAAACAATAAACCTTGCGTTTAGGGCTGCCGAGGAAAAGGATAGTCTTGTTGTAATAGGAATTAACCCCTCGTATCCCTCTACCGCATATGGGTATATAAAAATAGATCGGGAGGCAGGCTTAGGAGAACAAACTCTTAAAGTTATTAGGTTTACTGAAAAACCTCAAGAAGAGACAGCACGAACAATGCTTGAATCAGGTGATTATTTGTGGAACGGGGGTATTTTGGCTGGAAAATCAAAGACGATAATTAATCAAATCATGCTATACATACCTGAACATTATAAAGCAATCACAAAAGCACTTATACAAGAAGGAAGTGAAAATTTTAACACATATATTGATAATGCATATAATGAAATACAGGAAATTTCATTTGACAGTGCAGTACTGGAAAAAAGCAAAGACATTTGTGTTATAAGGGCTACCTTCGACTGGGATGATATAGGAAGTATTGATACATTGTCGGGGACGCTGCAAAAAGATAAACACAATAACTCTTGTAAGGGCAACTATATAGCTATAGAAACTACCGATTCTGTAATTTTTGCCGATGGAATACTTATTGCAGTAATAGGTCTGGACAATATGATAGTTGCGGCCACAAATGAGGCCGTTATTGTTTGTCCCAGAGGAAGAGCACAGGAAGTCAAAAGCCTCGTTGAAGTAATTAAAAAGAGTGGTTACGATAATTTCTTGTAACAGCCTGATATGTGGAGGGTTTTAAATTGAAACAGGATAAATTCTTACTTATCAATACAACCGGGGATGGATTTTGGTATGACATGCATCACACTCTTTCTCATCTTTTGCTTGCAGAGATTACACAAAGGATTCCTGTTATTTATTGGGGAAGCAAAAGCATGTACAGCACAGATGAAACCTCAAACGCTTTCGAGCAATACTTTTTCCCGGTATCAAAATATGGCATGGATGGATTAATTGAAAATATCGGCCATAATAGCGATATAGAAATATCGAACAGATGTGCGGACATAGATGGCATTATATGCCGTATGGATGAGGCATGTCCATATTTTGGATTAAATTCTCTTGAAATTTATAGGATTATGCTTGAAAAATACATACGACTGCGGCCGGAAGTCGAAAAAGAGATAAATGATTTTTACGACATAAATATGGCGGGTAAGGATATTATTGCAGTACATATTAGAGGAAGCGACAAGATATTGGAAGTAAGTCATCTGCATGAACTGAATAAACTTTATCCGGCGAAAATAAGCAATTATTTGAAAGAAAGGCCGGATGCCTTCATTTTTCTTATGACCGATTGCAAAGATATTTTGGCAGAGTATAAAAATATTTATGGAGATAAGTTAATTAATACCGATTGTAAAAGGGTTTTGAAAATTGGAGGGGGAGTTCACTTCCAGGAATATGTTCACAACAAGTTGAAAGGAATTGAAATTATCAAGGACACGTGGCTTGCAGCAAAATGTGATTATTTTATTGGAAATGGATTCTCAAACGTATCCAGAGCAGTATGCGAACTAAAAGGCTGGCAGAACCAGAATATTACACTGCTTTTTTGACGTATTAGTGGGAATTTGGGAGGTTAATATATATGGAAAATGAGAAACTTATCGAGCTGTACAAAATTATGCAGACCATACGCAGTGTGGAACGCAAAATCGAGGAAGAATATAAAAATGACCAAATGAAAACCCCCATTCATCTTTCCATAGGACAGGAGGCAATTGCGGCAGGGGTTTGTATTCATCTCCGTAAGGAGGATTACCTTTTTGGAACCCACAGGAGTCACGCACAGTACATTGCAAAAGGTGGGGATATTAAGCAGATGATAGCTGAATTGTACCTTCGCAAGACGGGGTGTACTTCCGGAAGAGGAGGCTCAATGCATCTGATGGCTCCGAATATAGGAATATTCGGCTCCACTGCCATAGTAGGAGGAAACTTGCCCCTTGGAACGGGAACCGCTTTGGCCTCGAAGATTCAAAAAAATGACAGAGTTACTGCTGTTTTTTTTGGAGATGGAGCTGCAGACGAAGGAACCTTTCATGAAAGCCTGAATTTTGCATCCCTTAAAAAACTCCCGGTTATATATGTATGCGAAAATAATTACTATGCAATAAACTCACACCAAAAGGAACGTCAGTCAGGAGACAACATTTATAAAGTTGCTCAGGGATATGGAATTCCGGCATATCAGATAGACGGGAATGATGTTCTTAAAGTTTCCCAGTACGCAGAAAAGGCTGTTGAAGATTGCAGAAAAGGAGAGGGACCTGTTTTGCTGGAGTGTATAAGCTACAGATGGAAGGGACATATCGGCACTGTTGATGACCTGGGTGTTGGATATCGACCACAGGAGGAATATGATTATTGGGTTTCAAAGTGTCCAATAAAATGGTATAAAGACTATCTTAAAGGCAGAAATCTTCTTAACGAGACGTTGGAAAAATCCATAGATGAAGAGATAGCTAAGGTGATAAAAGCTGCTTTTGAATTCGCAGTTAATTCACCTAAACCACAGCCTGAGGAACTTCTTGACTTTGTTTATGCGGATTAATGCAGTTTAATTTATGGATACTGATAGGAGGTAACTTACATGCCATGGACTACAATTGAGGTTGAAAAACAGGATAAATTTGTAATAACGGATGATTCCCAAAATGGCAGAATGATTTCATATAAAGATGCTTTGTATGAAGCAATGGACCAATCTCTTGCACGGGATAAAAGAGTCTTTGTTATGGGAGAGGGTGTAGACGACCCCGGGGGGGTTTTTGGGACTACAAAAGGTTTACACGAAAAGTATGGCCGTGACAGGGTTTTTGACACTCCTATTGCAGAAAATGCTCTCACAGGAATAGCAGCAGGAGCTGCAATGGCAGGATTAAGGCCTGTTTTTGTTCATAGCAGAATGGATTTTTTGCTGCTTTCATTGGATCAACTGGTAAATCATGCAGCAAAATGGAGCTATATGACTGGAGGAAAGGTAAGTGTGCCTTTGGTAGTGAGAACAGTGAGCGCAAGAGGCTGGGGATCAGGAGCCCAACATTCTCAGTGCTTGCAGGGGATGCTTATGAATGCCCCGGGACTAAAAATTGCTGCCCCTGCCACGCCTTATGATGCCAAAGGCTTGCTTATTTCAAGCATAATTGATAATAACCCTGTTTTGTTTGTTGAACACAGATGGTTATACAAAACAGTGGGAAATGTTCCGGACACACTATATTCCATACCGTTTGGAAAGGGTGTTGTAAGAAGAGCAGGAAAGGATGTTACTATTGTTGCGGTATCCTATATGCTGGTTGAAGCCTTAAAAGCGGCAGAGAAGCTTCAAACACAGAACATATCGGCTGAGGTTATAGACTTAAGGACAATAAAACCAATAGACGAGGATATTATATTTGAATCCCTGTCAAAGACAGGAAAACTTATAATAACAGATACAGGGTGGAAGACAGGTGGTGTTGCAGCAGAAATTGCAGCTCTGGTTGCGGAAAAAGCTGTTCATCTACTGAAAAAGCCGGTTGTAAGAGTTTGCTGTCCTGATATACCAACTCCGGCAGGGGATTTGCAGGAGAAAGCCTTTTATCCTGACGCCGAAGCTATATGTACACAGGCCGTTGAATTAATGAAATAATGAAAGGGGGCTTTCTTTTGGATAAATATATAAAAGAAGATTGCATGGAATATGTAAAAAAAATAGACTTGTCTCCTCTTTATAACAAAAATGTACTGATTACTGGTGCAAATGGATTAATAGGAACTTATATCATATACATGCTTCATCTTGCCAACCTTTTACAGGGCGGTGAAATTAAAATTTATGCTGTAAGCAAAAGTAAGCCTTGTGAGGCATTGGCTGATATATTTGAACAAAATTACAGTTTCTATTCCCAAGACCTTAACAATATGGATTTTGACAAGCTCAAAGTGAAGGCCGACTATATCATACATGGTGCAACTTATGCACAGCCAGGTAAATTCCTTAGAAACTATCTGGATACCATTCACTTAAACACTGTTGTTACTGAAAAGCTGCTTCAGAAGGCTAAAACGGACAGTGCGGTTATGTTATTCCTCAGCTCCTCTGAAGTATACGGTGAGCCTGATATTGATAGTATACCTACACCGGAGAGCTACCCGGGTTTTTGTTCTCCGGTAAATGTAAGAGCTGTGTATTCAGAGTCAAAAAGGATGGGAGAAACGCTGTGTTTTGCTTACAGACACTATGAAGGGGTAGAAGCCAAAGTTGCGAGGATATCCATGACATATGGGCCGGGAGTAAAGGGAGACGATGAACGTGTTCTTGGGCAGTTTATAAGGCGGGCATTGGAACAAAAGAATATTAACATGCTGGATGACGGAAGCAAAATAAGGACTTTCTGCTATATAGCGGATTGCGCCTTGATGCTCTTGTACATAATGGTATATGGAAAGGATTTAGTGTATAACGTGGGAGGCCGGGACAGTATCAGCATAAAGACACTTGCCAAAGAAGTTTGCTCTGTTACCGGAAGTACTCTCACTATTGACAATGAACAAAAAAAACAGTCTATTGAAGAAATAAAGGTTTCTCCTGACAAGGTACAACTTGATATAAGTAAGATTTGTTCCGAATTTGGGTTAACACACTTTAAGCCATTAAGGGAAGGGCTTGTAAGAACTGTTGAATGGAATAAAGATAAGTGGAATTTGCAAATGAAATAAATGAATGATATATTGTATGTAATTTATTTGAATAAATGGTAATTATGTTAAAATACAGGCGGGGGGCATTAGACTAAAGATGAATACATCACCTCTTAATATTGCAGTTATAGATGACGGAGTTAACGAGAAGCTCTATCAAACGGGCAGACTTTCATACAATCTGGAAATAACTCATGATTTAACTATTTGTGACAGGGTGGATTATGACCCTTTTTTGCCTTCTCATGGTACAACCTGTGCTGCAATAATAAAAAAGTACTCTCCGGAAGCTGTTTTAAGCAGTATAAAAATATTGGATTCAAGCTCAAGAACAGGAATGAAAGCACAGCTTGTCCGTGCACTGAAATGGTGTGCCGATAACAATATACGTATTGTAAATTTGAGTCTTGGTACAATAGATTACAGAGATTTTAATGAAGTAAGGGAAGCGGTAGAGTATGCAGTTGACAAAAATGTAATCGTAGTCGCGGCATGCAATAATCGCAATATTTTCACATGTCCGGCGTCTTTGGAAAAGGTAATTGGAGTAAGATACGGTTTTACAGAAGTATTAAAAGAGGGCGAGTATACATTTAATTTTGATTGCATGGATGGGATAAATATAGCTGCCTGTGCAAAGCACAACCTGATAAAGTATGATGGAACGGAAAAAGTGACAAATGAATGTAACAGCTATGCAGCACCAATGATTACCGCTTATGTATATAATATTTTGAGAAATCACCCCAATATGAGTTTTAATGAAATTATAGATAAATTACAGCAGGAGACTGACAAAAAGAACTACACTGATTGTATTGAATCCTTTAGAAATTCTATAGAGCCGGATATACCTATTATTTTAGTTAACAATAATAGCATAGCTGATTTTGAAAAAGGGCTCACCGGTAAATTCAGGAGTGACGGCTTTAATGCCTTATGTGTGTATGAGAACATAAAAGAGACCAATATTTGTAACGGGGACATAAATATCAGACATTTCTTCAACCATCAGTTACCCTCATTAAAAAAGTGCTTCTATAACATATGTAATATATTTGCCCCTGATATACTACTTCTTTCATATGACAATCACAAAAGTGACATTATGTTAATGAAAGAAATGACGAAGTTGGACTTCGACATTGAAATATGTGTGAATAATACTTTAGATGTAGAAGTTAAGAGTTCTTATGGGATTCGTGTTTTTAATCGTTTCGATAATAATCAATTAGACAATTTGTATTCTTACATACTGGAGTTGTTTGAAAAAGAAGAAAAGTAATGTCTGTAACAACAGGGAGTGTCGCAAAAAGATAGAAATTAATTTTGCGACAACTCCTTTTTATTTTTTATAATCACATATCGGTATAGGCTTACATAAAATAACATGAAATGCATTTATATTGAGGTGATAATAAAAATGTCAAATGACAGATTCCTGCTTATAAAAAGCTGGAGCTATATTCTTTGGGGGGATGTTGATCATGTGCTTGGTCAACTTCTTGTAGCTGAACTCACCAACAGGATTCCGGTTGTGTACTGGCCTACACATTGTCTGCACAATGGGTATATTCTGACCAACGGCTTTGAATTGTACTTTGAACCTGTTTCCAATTATACTATCTTTGACGTAGCAAAGCCTGAGTACACATATTACCCGCCAATCTGGGATTCCGAAAACCTATTTATTGAAGATCAGAATAAAGATACTTGGATTTACCGAAATATAGGGGACTTACTTAGCAGCCAAGAAAATGTCGTAGTAGCAGATGTTTATTATAACATACATGAATTAATTCCATTTATAAAAAAGAATAACCCGGCGTATGGAATGAGTTCTCAACAAATATACCGATATTTATTCAATAAATATATAAAGCTGAAATCAGATATAAATACGGAAGTTCAGGGCTTTTATAATTCATGGCTTAGAGACAACCATCCTATCCTTGCAGTTCATGTCCGAAGAGTTGAAAAAGATAGGATCTTTGATACCAGAGATTCTAAGAAAAACGGAAACCAGTATTGGAATAAAATTTACAGGAAATATAAACGGAAGCCTGAAAAAAAGGGAAAGAAGTTATATAAGCTTTTTGCAAAGGGTAAGTTTAAGGAGCCTAACAGAGGCTACCACAAGGAAATAAAAAAATATATAGATAAATATAATATAAAGAAGATATTCCTACTTACCGACTGCGAAGATACGTTGAAAGAGTATAAGGGCATATACGGCTCTATGCTTGTATATACAAATTGTAAAAGGATCAAAAACGAAGAGCCAGTGTATCATATGGAAAATCCCATGGTGGTTAGGCGTAGAGGTATGGAAATTATAAAAGATGCATATATCGCTGCAAAATGTGACTTTTTTATAGGAAATGACTTTTCAAATGTATCCCACGGTATCACACGTATAAAGGATTGGGCAGATAAAAACGTAAAAATGATGTACTGGATATATAAAAAGAGAAAGTACCCGGTAAACGTAATGCTTGTTGTAAAAAGCGATAAACCTAATATTTTCACTCGTACATCACAAAGGATTAAAAAGTTTTTTAGTAAGTTTAAAAAGAGTAAGGAGAGCAGAGGTGAGTTGAATGCCAAATGACAGGTTTTTGCTTATAAAGTCATGGGGATGCGGCTTTTGGTCGGATGTAGACCACGTAATGGGCCAGCTACTGGCCGCTGAACTTACCAACAGAATTCCTGTTATATATTGGGGGCCAAATAGCCTATATGCAGAATCGTTTAAAACAAACGCCTTCGATCTCTACTTTGAGCCGGTCTCCAACTATGCTATAGATGATGTAATAAAATACAATTATACTTATTTCCCTCCTGTATGGAATTATGACAACATAATGATTGAAGATTTGGATAAGGTAACATGGACATACCGGAATCTGGGTGAAATGATGAATAGTGATGCAAATGTACTGGTCAGTGATGTCCACTATTTTATAAGGCCATTGATTAATTATATAACAAAGGACCATTGGGCCTACGGCATGACTGCACACCAGATTTACAGAACCTTGTTTGATAAATATTTGAAGCTTAAGCCTGATATTGAACAGGAGATCCAGGAATTTTATGATGAAAAGCTCAAGGATAAAGGGCTCACACTGTCTGTCCACATTAGAGGTGGCGATAAAGTGAGAGAAGTTGAGAATCTAGGTCGCTTGAACAAGCGATACTACAAGGAAATTGAAAACTTCAGTGCCAGATATGATATAAAGAAAATACTGCTTCTTACGGATTGTGAAGACATTTTGAAAGAATTTTTAAGACTGTATGGAGACAAAGTAGTTTATACAGAATGTAGAAGGGGAGCGTTAAGTGCAACTGAGGATGCACCACACTTACAGGACTATTCAGCAAAAAGACGTAAGGGCATAGAAATTATTAAAGATACCTATCTTGGAGCAAAATGTGATTTCTTTATTGGAAACGGCTATTCCAATGTATCATACACAATAAAAAGGCTCAAGGATTGGCCAGAACCAAACATTATTCTTTTTTACAGAGATTTAAAAAATGAAAAAAAACTTGCTAAAAGGAGAGTAAAAGAAGAGGGTAACAGAAGGCTGCTGGAAAGCAAAAATCATAGGTTGGAGTACCCGGAATTTTATGGAGGTGTTAACACATATGTCGAATAGTAGATTTCTTCTGATAAAGTCACTGGGAGGCAGTATATGGAGTGATGTAGACCATGTGATATGTCAGATGTTTGCCGCCGAACTGACAAACCGGATTCCGGTAGTATACTGGGGAATGGAAAGCCTCTACAGTGAATCCGTTGATACAAATTCATTTGAATCATTTTTTCAGCCTATATCCCAATATACCTTTCACGATGTAGTACGCCCAGAATATTCTTACTATCCTAAGGTATGGAAGTTTGAAAACGTTCTGGCTGAAGATACAGACAGATTTAAAATGGAAAATAGGGAACTAAGCGGGATAATGAGAAGTGAAGCCAACGTAGTTGTAAGCGACACTTATTACCCTTTAAGAGCACTTTTGCCATATGTGAGAAGTGGTCATTGGTCATATGGGAAAACCCCCCATCAGATATACAGATACATGTTTGACACTTATATTAAGCTACAGCCCAAAATTCAAAAAGAAATTCAAAAATTTGTAAATACAAATCCGGATTTCAGAGATGAAAGGCCTATTTTAGGAGTTCATGTAAGAGAGAAGGCAATAGTTAACGAGGTTGCTCAATTATATGATCTGAATGAGTTTTACAAGCCCAATATATGGCAGTATATTGTAAAGTACAATACAAGGCACTTGTTTCTGATAACTGATTCAAATGCCGTCTTTAAGCAATATAAAAAGTTGTATAACAAAAATGATATGTTGATATACACCGACAGCAAGAAGGTGCCACTCAAAGAGCGTATTCCCACTGCCCTGCTCAGTTATCCAAACAAAAGACACAAAGGAGTCGAGCTTGTAAAGGATACTATTGAAATAATTAAGGATACTTATATAGCTTCAAAATGTGATTTCTTTATTGGAAATGGATATTCAAGTCTCTCGAATACCGTGTTAAGGTTGAGGGATTGGCCTGAATCAAATATAAAGCTTTTATATTGATAAAAGGGTTTAAAGCTAATGGGTGGTGAAAATTCTGTATGGAAAAAGAGAATAGGTATATGGGGCTTATAAGAAGCAGATGCCCTCAGATTGACATAACAAAAGTGAAATACCTGATAAATGAGGGTAGACATAATGACGTAATTATCGTAAATGATACTTATATTTTCAAATTTGCCAGATACGACTGGAGTGCTGTTTATTTGGAAAACGAGGCCAAGGTTACTAATTTCATTCGTAACCGTATAGAACCTCTGGTTCCAGCTCATGAGCCACTTGAAAAAGAAATGGTAAAATACAATATGATAAAGGGAAAACCAATATTCAGGAACCTACTACTTCAAATGAACGGAAAGTATCAGGAAACTTTGGCACAGCAGATAGGCAGCTTCCTTAAAACACTTCATACCATACGGGTGAAAGAGGCTGAAAATATGGGAATCGGTGAATGCCAGAATGCTATATCACAAGATGGATGGAAGCAACTCATTGAAGAAATATACAGAAAGGTATTTCCATATTGTTCAGATTATACAAAGGAGTACATAAAGCAGGTATTCAAACCAGTTGAGAATGATGATGATTTTTTGTCCTATGAACCTGCTCTTATACACGGAGACCTTTCTGCTTGTCACCTTCTTATTGACAGTAAATTAAAGAAGTTAACTGGCGTAATAGGTTTTGGACTTTCCGGATTAGGGGACCCTGCTTATGATGTGGGAATACTTATTGACACTCTTGGCGAAGCTTTTTTAAAACGTGTTGCAAGATATTATCCTAACATGGAGAGCATAGTTGACAGGGCAAGATTTTATGTTACTGTCAAGGATATTCTGTGGGTTAGGGATATTGCAGATATGATTATAGCCAGAGACTTTACAAACTTCAGGTTTAATATCAAAGAAAGGGATATAATGCCAATTGGCTGTAAATGGTAAAAGGTACATATTCTTAGTCTATATGGTTAGCCAAATAGAGAATATATTGCCACAATAGGAATATATTATGATGAGAGAGTAATTTTAGGAGATGAGCGATATGTATTATACTCCCGAAGATTTTAAATGTCTTTGCATAAAAAAGTCCCTGGTTAACGGATATTACAGAAAACAGGTTGATGCGATCCTTGCCCAAGTGGGTGAGGACTACATAAGTATGGCTAAAGAGAACGAGGAAATGAAAAGCAAAATAGATTTACTTAATGAAACAATACAACATTATAAAATACTTGAGGAATCATTACAGCATTCAATTATAGTTGCACAGCATACAAGTGAACAAATAAAAACAAATGCATGTGAAAAAGCAAAAAATATTACTGATGAGGCAGAGGTAAGTGCCCAAAGAATAATTGAAACTGCCAATATTGAAGTCATTAAGGCAAAAGGGAAGCTGGATGAAATTAAGGGTCAACTGTACGCATTTAAAACAAAGTCTGAGGCGTTGATAAGTGCACAGCTTGATGTTTTAAAGCAATTATTCAATGAAGAAAATAATGAGTAGAATAAAAGTGAGGCAGTTCTAATTTGATACTGCCTCCTAATTTTTATATAACAACATATTTCAGATAATATTCATATTCTCTTCTAAGACCTTCTTCCATATCAATCTTAGGTATCCACCCTGTCTTATGTATCTTAGTGTTATCCAGTACACGCCTGGGGGTACCATCGGGTTTGGTTGTATCAAAAACAAGTTCGCCGGTGTATTCTGTTACTCGCTTCAATGTTTCGGCGAGATCGCATATACTGATTTCCTTGCCTGAGCCGATGTTAACAAACTCGTTTCCTTCATAATTCTGCATCAGATACAAGCATGCATCTGCCATGTCATCAACATACAGAAATTCTCTTAATGGACTTCCGGTACCCCATAGTTCAACATATGGCTTGTTATTCATTTTAGCCTCATGGAACTTAATAATCATTGAAGGTATAACATGAGAATTGTTAATATCAAACCTGTCATTGATGCCATAGAGGCTTGCGGGCATTGCAGAAATAAACCGTGTTCCATATTGTCTATTGTAAGATTGGCACATTTTTATACCTGATATTTTTGCAAGAGCGTATGCTTCATTAGTAGGCTCAAGCTCGCCTGTTAGCAGATATTCCTCCTTTATGGGTTGAGGGCATAATTTAGGATATATACATGAACTTCCTAAAAACAGTAGTTTTTTTACTCCATATTTAAAAGCACTTTTTATTATATTGCACTCTATAAGCATGTTCTCCATTATAAAATCCGCAGGAAAGGAGTTGTTGGCATGTATTCCGCCAACCTTTGCAGCTGCAATAAAAACATAATCCGGTTTTTCATCCATAAAAAAGCGGTCCGTTAAGGCTTGGTCTGCAAGGTCAAGCTCTTTGTGGCTTTTACATAAAATATTTTCATATCCGTTCTTTTGAAGTCTTCTTACTATTGCAGAACCAACCATCCCGTTGTGTCCGGCTACATAGATTTTACTTTCCTTATTCATTATTTCATCTCCCCACTAAATCACTTTCAACCATCATTTTAACAAGTTCCTCAAAAGAAACTTTCTGTTTCCAGTTGAGTTGGCTTTTAGCCTTGGACGGATTACCCAAAAGCAAATCTACCTCCGTAGGCCGGAAGAATTTACTGCTGATATTAATAAGCTCTTCCCCGGTAGCACTGTCCACAGCTTTTTCCTGCTCTCCGGAGCCTTGCCACTCCAAAATTATTCCTACATGTTTAAATGCAAGATTACAGAATTCCCTTACAGTGTGAGTTTCCCCTGTTGCTATAACAAAATCGTCTGGGTTATCCTGTTGAAGCATGAGCCACATTGCTTCTACATAGTCCCCTGCAAAGCCCCAATCCCTTTTTGCATCAATATTGCCAAGATACAGTTTGTCTGCTCTCCCATTTACTATGTCGGCTATCCCCTTGGTTATCTTACGGGTTACGAAAGTATCACCGCGTCTGGGAGACTCATGATTGAAAAGTATTCCGTTACATGCAAAGATGTTATATGCTTCACGATAGTTTACTGTAATCCAGTATGCATACATTTTGGATACTCCATATGGACTTCTTGGATAGAAGGGAGTGGTCTCACTTTGAGGAGTTTCTCTTACCTTGCCGAATAATTCGCTTGAGGAAGCCTGATAGAACTTGATGCGAGGGTTAATTTCCCTAATACTTTCCAAAAGCCTTACAGTTCCCAAAGCATCCACATCTCCAGTGTATTCTGGAACGTCAAATGACACTTTAACATGACTTTGGGCACCCAGATTGTAGACTTCATCGGGTTCTATCCTATATATTAGTTTATTGAGACTGCCAGAGTCGGATAAATCTCCAAAATGAAGAGATATTTGTGAATTCTCTCCGGTTTTATCCTCAAGAAGATGGGATATCCTTTGAGTGTTCAAGCTGCTACTTCTTCTGACAATTCCATGAACTTCGTAGCCTTTATCTAATAAAAACTCAGACAGATAGGACCCATCCTGACCTGTTATTCCTGTAATTAAAGCTTTTTTCATGTATACATCTCCTTTTTTGCAAATACTAACGCAGCTTAAAAAGAGCTGACATCCTGATAACATAATATGTTTATAATTTCGTTATGGTACTGACTTATAAAAATATTTAATTCCGTACACCGGAGTTATAATATATAGTAGTGAACATGAAATACTACTAATGGAGGTACCTCAAATGTACACCAGAAACGAGCAATTTATGCAAGAAGCAATTAAATACGCAAAAGAGGCATATGAAAGGGGCGAATCCCCGGTAGGAGCGATTATAGTAAAGGATGGAGAGATTATTGCCTGGGGTCGTAATCAAAAGGAAGAAAAGCTAGATGTTACATCCCATGCCGAAATAGAAGCTTTAAAAAAGGCCGCAAAGGTGCTTGAAACCTGGAAACTGGAGGGATGTGACATGTATGTTACTCTGGAGCCGTGCCCAATGTGTGCAGGAGCTATTATTCAATCAAGAATAAAAACACTTTATATAGGAGCAATGGACAAAAAAGCAGGTGCCGCAGGGTCAGTGGTAGATTTATTCAGAGTTCCGCAATTTAATCATAAGGTTGACGTAGTATATGGATTAATGTTCGAGGAATGTGGAAATATATTAACAGAATTTTTTAAGCAGCTAAGAAAATAATAAATACGAACTTTTATTAAAGGACGGGAACTTATGATAAATAAAGTACAAATACAAAAGGAACAAGCTTTAAATGCTGTAAAAAACGGGGAATTTGACAAAAGTATAACAGCTTCAAAGGAAATAGTACTAATAATATTAACACAGGATTGGTGTCCTCAGTGGCAGGCATTGAAAACCTGGTTATATGATAGTACTGATGTGAAAATGGATATTGATGTATATGAGCTACAGTATAATACCACCGACTTTTTTGAAGAATTCAAAACCTTCAAGGAAGAACAGCTGGGAAATACAGAGATACCTTATTTAAGATTCTACAGGAACGGAGCCCTGATAGAGGAAACAAATTATATATCCAAGGATAGATTTATGGAGATTATAGGGCAATAAATGAAAAATACTTATAAAACTGTGCTAAACTATCATTATTGAAGGGGTTGTCGCTAAACGGAAAGTTTCTGCTTTAACAACGGTACTCCTGTATAAAATTATATCAATGATTGCTCCCAAGATATTTGCAAGAGTTTATAGTGGCTCATATTGGGATATTTTACCGTCGCTCACATTCATCGTCCATGACTCATTGTTTCGCTAAAACCTACATCGTGTAGGTTTTCCGGTAAAATATCCGTATTCGCCCATAAACAACTGCAAATATCTTTAACCAAGCTTCCATTGATAAAATTTATACACTAAGTACAGGTTAAAAAGATACAAATTAATTTTGCTACAACTCATCCCGATGTTGTACCACTTCAAATTAAATATTTTTGTAGGGAGGCGTTATATTTGACAAAAAAAGATTGTAATTATTTCAGTAATCCCATATTGCCGGGGTTTTATCCGGACCCATCAATATGTCGAGTAAACGATGACTATTATCTTGTTACATCAAGCTTTACATATTTTCCGGGACTGCCGATTTTCCACAGCAAGGATTTAGTTAATTGGACACAGATAGGACATGCCCTAGACAGGACAACTCAGCTTGACTTAGATGAACTTGAACAATCCCAGGGAATATATGCTCCAACCATCAGATATAACAAAGGCTTGTTTTATATTGCATGTACAAACGTAGGTAAAAAGGGAAATTTCATAATAACAGCAGAAAAACCCGAAGGCCCATGGTCAGAACCATACTGGCTGGAAGATGCACCCGGTATAGATCCGTCTCTTTTCTTTGATGATGACGGAAAGGTATATTTTATGGGTACAAATGATGCACCCGATGGAACCTATTATGGGGACAATGAAATCTGGATGAGAGAGCTTGACACTGTGAAGATGCAACTGACAGGCCCAAGATACGGTTTGTGGAGAGGGGCAATGAAGAATGCCGTGTGGCCTGAAGGACCACATATCTATAAAATCAACGAATATTACTATTTAATGATAGCTGAGGGTGGAACAGATTATCATCATTCGGTTACAATTGCCAGAAGCAAAAGTATAACAGGCCCATATGAGGGTTGCAAAGGAAATCCTATTCTTACCCATAGGCATTTGGGAAGAAAATATCCTATTGCAAATGTAGGCCACGCCGACCTTGTTGAAACACAAAACGGTGAGTGGTGGATGGTAGCCTTGGCATCAAGGCCCTATGGCGGATACTACAGAAACCTGGGACGTGAAACCTTCCTTATTCCCGTTACCTGGGAAGATGGTTGGCCGGTAGTAAGTCCTTTAAGCGGAAAAGTTGAGTTTACGTATGAGAGGCCGAAGCTTCCTCCTGATAGTCCGGTTGAAGTAATGGCTTGCGACCATTTTAACAACGAAAAGCTTGGAGTTACATGGAATTTTGTACGCACTCCAAGAGAAAACTTCTACAGCCTCACCGACAAACCGGGATATTTAAGGTTAAAGCTGAGACCTGTAAAAATCACTGAGCAGAAGAACCCAAGCTATGTTGGCAGGCGCCAACAGCATATTAATTTCCGGGCCAAAACAATAATGGAGTTTTCCCCTGAGAACGAAAATGAAGCGGCCGGCATATTAGTAATACAAAATAACAATTATCACATGAGGTTTGAATGTACTCGCTCAGGAGAGAAGAATATAATAAGACTGGTTGTATGTAATGACGGGAAGGAAAGCGTCATTGCTCAAAAGGAAATTATCCACAAGCGTATTCATATGGCAGTTCAGGCATACGGGCAGGATTACAGCTTTTACTTCGGAGATGAAAATCAGCTTATAGAGCTTGCTGTCAATGTAGATGGAAGAATACTGAGTACTGATGTAGCGGGAGGATTTATCGGAACATATGTAGGGATGTTTGCCAGCAGCAATGGCTATGACAGCAGAAATACGGCAGATTTTGATTTGTTTGAATATTCAGGATTATGAGCCACGATTTATCTAACGACATAAAACATTAAAAACTCAAGCTAAACTGGTCAGAAAACGTTAAATGCCTATTATTGACGCTCTATGAATATGGTGCTATAATTATTTCTAAACCAAGACTTACAACTTTTGTAAGAATTAATTATCATAATATAGCTTATGATGGAAAATAAGATGTATTGATTTGTTAAAGAGAGCCGGCGGTTGGTGGAAGACGGTACAATAAATACATGTATAACTCGTTCCGGAGGCCCGATACCCAAAGATTCAGCTTGATTAAGTATCGGCGGTGGCAACGATATAGCTATGGAGCACGGACACGCGTCCGGTTGCTCACTGAGGATGCAGTTGATTAACTGCATTAAATCAGGGTGGTACCACGGCGGAATTATCCCCTCGTCCCTGCGTAATAGCAGAGATGAGGGGTTTTTTATAACTATCTGGAGAGTAAAAAAGGAGGATTGCCATTGAAAATAACAGGAGCTCAGGCATTGGTAAAGGCACTTGAGTTGGAAAACGTAACTACAATTTTCGGATATCCCGGTGCGGCAATCTGTCCATTTTATGATGCACTGCTGGATTCAGGTATCAATCACATACTTACAAGAAACGAGCAGGGAGCAGCACATGCCGCCAGCGGATATTCAAGGGTTACCGGAAAAACAGGAGTGTGTGTGGCTACCTCGGGGCCCGGTGCAACAAACCTTATAACAGGTATTGCAACTGCATATTCGGATTCAATTCCAATGGTAGCTATTACAGGGCAGGTATCACTTGATCTGATAGGCAGGGATGTGTTTCAAGAGGCAGACATTACAGGTGCTACAGAACCTTTTTGCAAGCATAACTACTTGGTGAAAAACGTTAAGGACTTACCCAGAATAGTAAAAGAAGCCTTCCATATTGCATCTACCGGTCGGCCTGGCCCGGTACTGATAGATGTACCTGTGGACATACAGACAGATACACTAGATTTCAGATATCCTGATGAAGTAGATATTAAGGGATATAAGCCAAATTACAAAGGTCATCCTCAGCAGATAAAAAAGATTGCTGAGGCGGTTTCCGGCTCGCAAAGGCCGGTGATATGTGCAGGAGGCGGAGTTATCTCTGCAAAGGCTTCGGACATAATGACAAGGCTTGCAGAGAAGTTTCAAATACCCATAGTGACAACGTTAATGGGAATTGGTTCAATCCCGGTAGGCCATCCTTTGAATTTAGGAATGTTAGGTTCCCATGGAGTATATGCAGCCAACTATGCGGTGCATAACACTGACCTACTCATAATAATCGGGGCTAGAGTGGGAGATCGCGCTTTGGGAACTGCAGGTAAGATAGCTGAAAAGGCTGGAATAATTCATATTGACATTGATCCTGCTGAAATAGGCAAAAATGTAAGTACTACGATACCAGTGGTAGGAGATGCCGGGTTGGTTCTTGAGGACTTGTATAAGGCTATTCAAAACTGCAATACTTCACAATGGCTTGAAAGCCTGCAACAGGCTGTTAAAAAGAACAAAGTCGGATTAACAGAGAAAAGCGACTATGTAAACCCCAAGAAGCTTATAGCTGAGCTTTCAAAAAGACTTAATGATGAAGCAATAGTAGTTACGGAAGTCGGACAGAATCAGATATGGGCTGCAAATAATTTTATAGCAAGAAAACCGGGTTCTTTTATTACCTCAGGGGGATTGGGAACAATGGGTTATGGTCTTCCGGCGGGAATCGGAACCAAGATAGGCAAACCTGACAGTACGGTGGTTGTTATAGGCGGTGACGGAAGTTTTCAGATGTCAATGCCGGAGATGGGTACCATAAAGCAAAGCAAGCTGGGAGTAAAAATCCTTATACTCAATAACAACAGGCTTGGTATGGTTCGTGAAATGCAGAAGAACAAATATAAAAAGAGATATTCACAGGTATTCCTTGATGACAATCCTGATTTCGTTAAAATAGCGGAAGCTTATGGATTCAAAGCTGAAAGAATATCCTGTAATTCACAGATAGACAGTGCATTGGACAGATTCCTTGCTGATGATAGTGTATATCTGTTGGAATGTAGTATTGATCCTGAAGAAGAAACGGTTTAGGCAGAGGGGGAATAAGAAATGGCGAAGCATACACTTTCTGTACTGGTTGAAAACCGCTCCGGAGTATTGTCCAGAGTAGCAGGTTTATTCAGTAGAAGGGGGTTTAATATTGATAGCCTCGCGGTAGGGGTAACAGAGAATCCTGAAGTATCACGAATGACTATTGTAGTTGACGGAGACGAATACACCGTTGAGCAGGTAAGTAAGCAGCTTAATAAGTTAATTGACATAATTAAGATAAGGGCTTTGGAAAATTCTGAATCCGTCAGTCGTGAACTCGCTCTGATAAAGGTTAATGCAACATCCTCTACAAGGTCAGAAATAGTCCAGATAGTTGAGATATTCAGAGCAAAAATTGTAGATGTATCAAAAAATACATTAACAGTTGAAATATCGGGTTCAGGAGATAAAGTCAGGGCTCTTGAGGATATGCTAAGGCAGTTTGGTATAAAGGAAATTGTAAGAACGGGTACAATTGCTATTGAAAGAGGCAATAAGTATATTAAGGCAGGAAGTACGGAAGAAATATAGTTAACTAAAAACAATGCAATTTTATTGAATTGCAATGATTAAAATATGGGAGGCTTAAGAATATGGCAAAAATGTATTATGACAGTGACTGCAATTTGAAACTACTGGAGGGAAAAACAGTAGCGGTTATAGGATACGGAAGTCAGGGGCATGCACATGCACAAAACCTAAAGGACAGTGGAGTTAATGTAATAGTAGGACTTACTCCTACATCTGCAAGAAGAAAGCAGGTTGAGGCTGACGGTCTTAAGGTTTATGATACCGCAGAGGCAGCGAAAATGGCTGAAATCATTATGATACTCATTCCTGACGAAAAACAGGCAGCAATGTATGAAGAGTGTATAGCACCTAACCTTGAAGCAGGCAACATTCTTATGTTTGCACACGGCTTCAATATAAATTTCAAGCAGATAGTTGCTCCGGTTGATGTTGATGTAATCATGGTTGCACCAAAGGGCCCAGGCCACACTGTAAGAAGTCAGTACAAGGAAGGAAGAGGTGTTCCTGCACTGATTGCAGTTGAAAAGGATGCTTCAGGGAAAGCAAAGGAATACGCTTTGGCATATGCCTCAGGTATTGGAGCAGGTAGAGCAGGAATACTTGAAACAACCTTCAGGGAAGAGACAGAAACAGACTTGTTCGGTGAGCAGGCTGTACTTTGCGGTGGTGTAACAGAATTAATGAAGGCCGGTTTTGAAACATTGGTTGCAGCAGGCTATCAGCCTGAAATAGCTTACTTTGAGTGTATACACGAAATGAAGCTGATTGTAGACCTTATCAATCAGGGTGGTTTCGGTGAGATGAGATATTCAATAAGCGACACTGCAGAATACGGTGATTATGTTACAGGAAAGAGAATAATCACAGATGAAACAAGAAAAGAAATGAAAAAAGTACTTAAAGAAATTCAGGACGGTAAGTTCGCTGCCAACTGGATAATGGAAAACAAAGCAGCCGGAAGAGCAAACTTTATATCAATGAGAAGAAATGAAACTGAACACCAGTTGGAGACAGTAGGATCAGAGCTTAGAAAAATGATGAGCTGGTTAAAGAAATAAAAAAATATATATAAAGAATATGTTAGGTGGGTTAGTTTAACTATAAGCAATTCTAATCCACCAAAACAAATATTCTCAAAAAGTAATTTATTTATTTTAGACATTTATGAATATGAGAATGTAAGGGGGAATTAATATGGCCAGAACGATTAAGATATTCGATACCACATTAAGGGATGGAGAGCAAACACCCGGTGTTAACCTTAATCTCCAGGAGAAAATGGAAATAGCAAAGCAACTGGTGAGGCTAGGTGTAGACGTTATTGAGGGCGGATTTGCCATTGCCTCCCCCGGTGACTTTGAATCAATAATGACACTTTCCAGGAATGTGAAAGGGGTTACAATAGCAAGTCTGTGTCGTGCCGTAGAAAAAGATATAGATAGAGCCTGGGAGGCAGTTCAGTATGCGGAAAGCCCAAGAATACACACCTTTATCGCTACTTCGGATATCCATATGAAATACAAGTTGAAAATGACAGAAGAAGAGGTGTTGGAAAGGGCTGTAGCTATGGTCAAACATGCCAAAGGCTACTGTTCCAATGTTGAATTTTCAGCAGAAGATGCAAGCAGAACCCGGGAGGAATTTCTGTATCGTATAGTGGAAGCTGTAATCAATGCAGGAGCCACAACAGTAAATATTCCCGATACGGTAGGATATTCTACACCCCAGGAATTCGGAAGACTTATAAGGAATATAAGAAATAATGTACCCAATATTGATAAGGCAGACATAAGCGTTCACTGTCATAATGATTTAGGCCTTGCAGTTGCTAATTCACTGGCAGCTGTTGAAAACGGTGCTGTGCAGGTTGAATGTACAATTAACGGCCTTGGTGAAAGAGCCGGGAATGCTGCTATAGAAGAAATAATAATGGGTATAAATACAAGAAAAGATTACTATGATATAACACATAAGATTGATACAACCCAGATATATAGGGCAAGTAAACTTGTCTCAAGCCTTACCGGTGTGAATGTACAACCCAATAAGGCAATTGTGGGAGCAAACGCATTTGCACATGAATCAGGAATACATCAGCATGGTGTACTTTCTGAAAAGACCACTTACGAGATTATGACTCCCGAATCAGTAGGAATGGGTCAGAATAGAATGGTTCTGGGCAAGCTTTCAGGACATCACGCTTTTGAAGAAAGATTGAGAGAAATGGGATACTCTCTGTCGGATGAAGAAGTTAAGACTGCTTTTACAAAATTCAAAGATCTGGCTGACAAGAAAAAGGTAGTCACTGACAAGGATATTGAAGCACTGGTAGATGAAAATATTGCTGTTCCTGAAATCTTCGTAATAGACAGTTTTCAGATAAACAGCGGAAATAAAATGATATCAACCTCAACAGTGAGTATTAAAAAAGATGAGGACATAATAACCGAAGCTGCAACGGGAGATGGCCCTGTAGATGCAGCGTTCAACGCAATAGAACGCGCTACGGGGGTTAATGCGGAGTTAGTTCATTATAGTATAAAGGCGGTTACGGAAGGTAAGGATGCTCTTGGTGAGGTAACCGTAAAAATATCGAATAATAACAGCGTATTTATGGGGAAAGGTGTCAGTACCGACATCATTGAGGCCAGTGTTAAGGCATACCTGAATGCAATAAACAGATCAATAAGCGAAATTGGAGAGAGCATAATTAGCCAGTAAGGGGAGCTTGATAAAAAAAGCAGCCCCTTTAAGGGCTGCTTTTTTGGCTTTGATATTCCCGAGGATGACAGGTTAATTTATTTTATAAGAAAGGAGAAATTATATGGAGAATAACAAAATAATCATGTATGATTCAACTTTGAGAGATGGGGCTCAGGCGCTTGGAATATCATTTACAGTTGAAGATAAACTGAAAATTGTTTCAAAGCTTGATGAACTGGGCATTGATTACATTGAAGCGGGGAATCCGGGTTCAAACCCCAAAGATCTTGAGTTTTTTGAAAGAGTATTAAAATTGAAACTGAGGACGTCCAAAATAATTGCTTTTGGGTCAACCAGAAGGGCCAATATAAAGGCGGAAGATGATATGAATATACAATCTCTTCTACATGCAGGTACCGAAGCCATAGCTGTGTTTGGTAAAGCTTGGGATTTTCAGGTTACTGATATATTAAAAACTACTTTGGACGAAAATCTTAATATGATATATGATACCGTCAAATTTTTAAAAGAAAAAGGAAAAACTGTTGTTTACGATGCGGAACATTTTTTTGACGGTTACGATGCAAATCCCGAATATGCTATTGAAACCCTAAAGAAGGCGTGTAATGCAGGAGCGGATACCATATGCCTTTGTGATACCAAGGGAGGAGGATTGCCTTCCCATATAGCCAGAATCACAAAGATAGTAATGGAAGCGGTTGATTGTGCAGTTGGAATTCACTGCCATAATGATAACGGAATGGCCGTAGCAGGGTCTATTTCTGCAGTAGAGGCAGGAGCTATACAGATACAGGGAACAATTAACGGCTTCGGTGAAAGATGCGGAAATGCCAATCTTTGTACAATTATCCCTAACCTTCAGCTTAGAATGGGATATCAGTGTATACCCGGTGATAATATGTCTTACCTTACACCTACGGCAAGGTTTGTAAGTGAGGTTGCGAACATTATACATGACGAAAGGGCGCCTTTCGTTGGAAACTGTGCATTTGCACATAAAGCGGGAATGCATGCTGACGCGGTAAATAAGAACACTTCTGCTTATGAAATGATAAATCCGGAGGTTGTGGGAAATCAGCGAGTAATTCTTATGTCAGAAGTGGCAGGCAGAAGTGCGGTTATGAACATCATAAACAAGATAGACAGCTCTATAACCAAGGATTCCCCTGAAACCAAAAAGATAATTGAAAAATTGAAAGAGCTTGAGTATGAGGGTTACCAATATGAAGGTGCAGAAAGTTCATTTG
Organism: Bacillota bacterium; assembly: GCA_023412275.1. GTDB lineage: Bacteria > Bacillota > Clostridia > Acetivibrionales > DSM-1351 > Ruminiclostridium. Next base: position 1,091 of record JAEYNY010000201.1, on the reverse strand, counting down.
AACTTGTTATCAGGAAGATGCTAGGTAAGTACAAATCTTTCTTTGAATTGAAAGAATTTAAAGTTATAGTAAATGAGCCAAGCATAAATAGTGTCAATTCATCTGCCATGATAAAAATAGTTGTTGGCGAGCAGACAGAGATAACTGCAGCAGAAGGAGACGGACCTGTCAACGCACTTGATAAAGCTTTAAGAAAAGCTTTGGAGAGGTTTTATCCTAAAATTGCTGAAATGAAGCTTACTGACTACAAGGTTAGGGTCCTCGATTCTAATTTTGCGACTGCATCAAAGGTTAGAGTTCTCATAGAAACTACTGACGGACAGGAAGTTTGGACGACTGTGGGAGTATCCTCTGACATAATTGAAGCCAGCTGGAGGGCGTTGGTGGATTCGGTTGAGCATAAACTAATGAAATCAGATATTTAGAATAACAATTTTTACAAATATATATAATTGTCGGCTGCATTTTTTTTGATTTACTGTATAATAGTATTAAAGAAAAACTAATTATATAAGGGGATCAAAACAATTGAAGCTCTATGGCAGAATAATAAAGCAAGGAAAACTCATAAATGAAGCATGGGCCGAACCCCAGGGAACATCCGCAGATTTCAGGGATCAACTTGAGGAATGTCTTATTCAGGTTTGTAAAAAACTTGATATAGAAGTTCCGATTTGGCTAAAAAAGAATACCACAGATTTTGGATTATATAGAAAAACCAGTTTCAATAGTGATCACTTCGGTGAGGAGATTAAATTTGACAGGTTTGAAATAACATTATATTAAACTTAAATGCATTTTAAATATTAGTAGGGGTGGAACTTATTGTTCTACCCTTTTTATTTTATAGATAGAAATACCAAAAAAGAAAATAATGATATATGTATTTAAATAAAAATTTTGCAAACCATAAACATGAATACCTTGATTATGATTCTTTGTAAAGTTTGTACAAAAACCAGTTGTAAAACCGAAATATATTTTGACAAAACTATCATAGCTTGGTATACTTTATAATATAATATTATAAAGTATACTTTGGAGAGGGGGACTAAACATTGTCTTTTCTTATTGGTATTGATCTAGGAACA
>JAEYNY010000045.1 GCA_023412275.1 Bacillota bacterium | reverse complement strand
TTCGACACGGAGGAATAAAATGGCTGATAACCTGGTTATTGTGGAGTCTCCCGGAAAAGTTAAATCTATAAGCAAATTTTTAGGTAAGGGATATAAGGTAGAGGCTTCTGTCGGGCATGTTAGGGATTTACCTAAAAGCCAGATGGGTGTTGATATTGATAATGATTTTGAGCCCAAGTATATTACTATAAGAGGCAAGGGCGATGTTATATCAAAGCTGAAAAAAGAAGCCAAGGTAGCAAAAAAAGTGTTTCTTGCAACTGACCCTGACCGTGAAGGTGAGGCGATATCCTGGCACTTGGCCAAAATATTGAATATTGATGAAAAGCAGAAGTGTAGAGTTTCTTTTAATGAAATAACACAAAATGCAGTGAAGAATGCTATAAAACAGCCCAGAACAATAGATATGGGCCTTGTTGATGCACAGCAGGCTAGAAGAGTACTGGACAGAATAGTGGGCTATAAGATAAGCCCTCTGCTTTGGAAGAAAGTCAAAAAAGGCTTAAGTGCAGGTAGAGTGCAATCTGTAGCTACAAAAATGATTTGCGACAGGGAAGATGAAATAGAAAATTTTGAGTCACAGGAATATTGGTCAATAACGGCAAAGCTTACAAAACCCAAAGTGAGTCCGAGTTTTGAAGCAAGATTCTATGGAATAGGCAAGGAAAAAATAGAATTAGCAAATGAGGAACAGGTTAATTCTATTTTGGATGAAATAAATAAAAGCCAATATATTGTACAAAAGGTTAAAGAACAGGAAAAGAAAAGGGCAGCTGCAGCACCTTTTATTACCAGTACATTACAGCAGGAAGCTTCCAGAAAACTGGGATTTACCACGAAGAGGACTATGATGGTTGCTCAGCAGCTATACGAAGGTATTGAAATAAAGGGTCATGGCTCTGTGGGTCTAATAACCTACATGAGAACAGACTCAACAAGGATATCGGCAGAGGCACAGAACGAGGCCAGAGAGTATATTAAGACAAAGTATGGACAGGATTATATACCTGAAAATCCAAGGGTATATAAAAATAAATCAGCTTCTCAGGATGCCCATGAAGCAATTCGTCCAACATATATGGATATGGCACCTGAGGGACTAAAGGAATTTCTTAGTGCTGAACAATACAAGCTCTACAAGCTGATCTGGGACAGATTTATATCAAGTCAGATGTCATCTGCCATATACGATACTGTATCAGCTGATGTTACCGCAGGGAAATACATGTTCAAAGCCAATGGGTCCAAAGTAAAATTCCCGGGCTTCATGGTATTGTATATTGAAGGGAATGACGTTGAAGGTAAGGAAGAGGATGGGGAGCAGAATGAAAAAGAAAACAACCTGCCTCAGCTGAATGAAGGAGATATTCTTGAATTAAAAAAGAATACGCCAAAGCAGCATTTTACGCAACCTCCTGCCAGATACACCGAGGCAACCCTTGTAAGGGCTTTGGAAGAAAAAGGGATAGGAAGACCTAGTACCTATGCCCCTACAATTACAACTATTTTATCCCGTGGTTATGTTCTGAAGGAAAAGAAGTTGTTAGTACCTACAGAACTTGGAAAAATAGTAAATGACATAATGAAGAACCATTTTGAGGACATTGTTGATACTAAATTTACTGCTCAGATGGAAAGCGAACTGGATGATGTTGAGGATGGTAACAAAGAATGGAAGGCCGTAATGAGGGATTTTTATTCTTCATTTGCAGGAGTACTTAAAGAGGCCGAAGAATCAATAGGCGATGTTGAATTACCTGTTGAAGTATCAGATGTACAATGTGATAAATGTGGAAGGTATATGGTTGTTAAACATGGAAGATTCGGTAAATTTCTTGCTTGCCCGGGATTTCCTGAATGTAGAAATACAAAACCAATTGTTGAAGAGGCTGGGGTGGAATGTCCCCTTTGTAAGGGAAAGGTACTAATTAAAAAGACTAAAAAAGGTAAAAAGTATATTGGTTGTGAAAGAAATCCGGGATGTTCATTTATGAGCTGGGATATGCCGAGTCCGAATAAGGAAATGTGTCCTGTTTGTGGAGCATTTATGCTTCAAAAATCCTCCGGGAAAAAGAAGGTTCTAAAATGCAGTAACGACAAGTGTACTAGTAATACTGAAACCTCAACAGATACTACCAAATAAATTTTAAAAATAGAACAATTTTCACATTGTATATTAACAAAAAATTAATTATACTTATAATAGTTAATGTTAACCGAAGGTAATAAAAGTCTGCTTTCGGTTAATTTTATTTATTGACATAAATTGAAGGAGACTTTAGATGTGTAAGAAAGTAAATGTAATAGGAGCAGGACTTGCGGGATGTGAGGCGGCGTACCAGATAGCGAAGAGGGGTATTAATGTAAACCTTTATGAGATGAAGCCTAAAAAAAGTAGCCCTGCTCACCATTCTAGCGATTTTGCTGAGTTGGTATGCAGTAACTCCCTACGTTCTGATCAACTTGAAAATGCGGTGGGACTCTTAAAAGAGGAACTTCGGACTATGGACTCTTTGATAATGAAAGCTGCTGATGAGACCAGGGTTCCTGCGGGAGGAGCACTTGCAGTAGATAGAGAAGGATTCTCACAATATATAACCAGGGAAATTAAAGAAAATAGTAATATTGAAATAGTTAATAGAGAAATGGATACAGTACCTGATGAGGGCATAACTATTATTGCAACAGGACCTCTTACATCAGAACCGATGTTTAATTATATTAAAGGTATTACAGGAGAAGAATATCTTCACTTTTTTGACGCTGCAGCACCAATTGTTACCTACGATTCCATAAACATGGACAAAGCATTTAAAGCTGCAAGGTACGGAAAGGGTTCTGAGGATTACATAAATTGCCCTATGACCAGGGAAGAATACGAAATCTTTTATGATGCCCTAGTTAACGCTGAAGCTGCTGAAGTAAAAGATTTTGAGAAGAATATGGTTTTTGAGGGTTGCATGCCTATAGAAAGTATGGCTCTCAGGGGAAAAGACACCATGAGGTTTGGGCCGCTGAAACCTGTAGGGTTGGTTGATGAAAGGACGAACTTAAAGTCCTATGCCGTAGTGCAACTTAGACAGGATAATAAAAATGCAACTCTGTACAATATAGTTGGTTTTCAGACTCATTTAAAATGGCCTGAGCAGAAAAGGGTTTTCAGACTGATACCCGGACTGGAAAATGCAGAGTTCATCAGATATGGTGTAATGCATAGAAATACCTATATCAACTCTCCTAAGCTACTTGATAACACATACAGATTAAAGAGCAGTGAAAATTTGTACTTTGCAGGGCAGATAACCGGAGTTGAAGGGTATATAGAATCAACTTCATCAGGTTTTGTAGCAGGAATAAATGCAGCAGCACAGTGCTTGGGAAATGGAAGGATCGTGTTCCCACCGAATACTGCAATTGGGGCACTAAGTAATTATATTTCCGATGGAAGTGTAAGGAATTTTCAACCCATGAATGTTAACTTTGGAATATTTAACGGGATAGATGAATTAATTGTTTCCATAAGAGATAAGAAAAAACGGAATATGGAAATTGCAAAAAATTCTGTTAATTTTGTCAAAAAAGTAGAACTTTAAGGGCATTACATTCTGAGGAATTAGTCCTAATATAGTATAATTATAAGCTTTATTTATTGTATTTTTAAACTTTATATGCTAGAATTTAGCTATTAAAAAAGTTATTGGATATATGCTATAAGTTGGGAGCGGGGTTATTATGATAGAAAAATTATACGAAAAGAACAATTTACTTGAAAAGTCTCTAAATGCCTCATGGGCCAGAAACGAGGTTATATCCCAAAACTTGGCTAATGTGGACACTCCGAATTATAAACGTAAAGATGTTACTTTTGAGGAGTACCTGAATGATTCCCTTGATAGTAAAAAGCTTGAGGGGGTTACTACTGATGAAAGGCATATACCTATAAAATCAAAGAATATTGATAAGATTAAGCCTGAAATTACTCAGGACAATGCAGATACGAGTATGCGTATTGATGGAAATAATGTGGATATAGACAGTGAAATGGCTTATCTGGCTAAAAATACCATTCAATATAATTCGTTGATCCAAATGATTAATAGTAATTATAGCAGGATTAAAAATGTAATTTCAGAGGGGAGACGCTGATTATGGGTATTTTTAGTGCATTGGATATAAGTGCTTCCGGACTCACTGCACAAAGAGTACGTATGGATACCATTTCTCAGAATATTGCGAATGCAAATACTACAAGAACTGCGGACGGTACTCCGTATAGAAGAAGAGAAGTAGTATTTGAAGAACGTTCGGATTCAAATTCATTTTCTCAGGCTTTAGAGACCGCATCAAACAAACTCAATGGCGGTAACGGAGTCAGAGTCAGTAGTATTGTGGAAGATCCTACGGAGTTTAAAAAGGTATACGATCCTGGGCATCCTGATGCTGATGCAGAAGGATATGTAAACATGCCAAATGTTGATATTGTTACGGAAATGGTTAATATGATTTCAGCAACAAGATCATATGAAGCCAATGTTACATCGGTAAATGCAACCAAATCTATGGCGTTGAAAGCTTTGGAGATTGGTAAATAAATGTAGATGACCGGAACACTTTAGTTTAAATTCTATGATTGCAGTTGTAAATCAGGGGGGTTAAGGTATGGCAGTAGACAAGATAGGGGAAGTACAACGATTAATACCTGATAATTTTAGTCTTAAAGGAATTAATGACGATAAAAATACGCCTGAGGTAAGTTTTGGAGATTACTTGAAATCAGCACTTACAAAGGTGTCAGATCTGGAAAATCAATCTAATAAATTACAAGAAGATTTTGCTTTAGGCAAAACGGATAATATTCCCGAAGTTTTAATTGCTGGAGAAAAAGCTAATGTTGCTTTGCAGTTTACCATGCAAATAAGAAACAAGATTTTAGATGCATATTCTGAAATAATGAGGATGCAGATATAATCAGGAATTTATGTAAAATTTGTGGTATTATGTAAATTTATTTTTAGGTTTCTATAAAAATGAAAACTAATGATGAAATAAATTAATTAATGAGGTGGTAGCTTTGCCAGAATTTTTAACCCGATTGCTCAAGCCGCTTCTTGACTTCTGGAAGGGATTAGATAAATCTCAAAAAACGCGTATTTTTATTATAACAGGTATTGTGGTAGTCTCTGTAGGTATAGGACTATTTTTAATTACAAGACCTACTTATACTACTGTTATTAGTGATGCCAGTCCTGAAGATGTTGCTGCAATGCAAAAAATATTAAAGGAAAAAGGAATTTCCTATAAGCTTACTGATGACAAATCAGGAATTATTGTAAACGAAAAAGACAGTGACGAAGCCCATTTTGAATTAGCTACAGGTTACTCAAAAAATGGACTCACTTTCGCTGATGCTCTCAGCAGTATAAAGATAAACACAACCGAAAGTGATAAAAAACATATCTGGCAGCAGCTTGATGAATCAGATATTGCCAGACAATTAAAACTTTTTCAAAATATTGAAGATGCAGATGTAACTATTGTCAGACCTGAAAAGACTCTTTTGATTGATGATAGCAACAGTAAGGATGCAAAGGCATCTGTTGTTATTACTCCTAAAGATGAAATAAGTGCTAAGCAGGCTGATAGTATTGTAAAACTAGTTGCAAGTAGTGTTGAGGGGTTGGATCCTAAAAACGTAACTGTTGTGGACAATAAAGGAAATGTTCTTAATACAGACAGTGACAACGGGATAGATAAAACATCTACTCAATACGACATGAAAAAGAAGTACAAAAATGACCTAGAAAAAAATGTAAGAGAAGTACTGGTTGATCAATTAGATAGTTTTGATACAGCCAAAGTAGTTGTAAATCCGGTTCTTGATTTTGATACCTTGACTCAGTCCTCAAAGGAATTTACAAATCCTAATGGTGCAGACTCAGGTGCTATCATTAGCAGACAAGAGATAAATGAAAATTTAAAAAACGGGGATACCGGAGGGACACCCGGTGTAAATTCTAACCCCGGTACAACGCCATCCTATCCGGCGGGTTCAAGCGATGCAAAATCCTATAAAAAGTCTGATGTGACTGAAAATTTTCAATACAATGAAACAAATAAACAAAGTGAGAAGTCTTTGGGAGAACTTATTCCAGAGAGATCTTCTGCTGCCATTACCTTATTATACGGCAACAGAGTTGCTGATGATACAAAGCTTAATGATGAGATGATTACTCAAGTGAAGAACCTTGCTAGTATGGCAACAGGGATTCCTGCGGAAAACATTGCAGTTACAAAATTGAAGATTCAACCTCCTGTAGTAGAAACACCATCTACGGCAGATACATTAAAGAATCTTATTTCCAATTACGGTTTACTTGCTTTATTGGCATTGATGGTTATAGATTTTGTAATAATTGCTCTGCCGAAAAAATCAAGGCAGAAACTGGAGCCTGCATTTGCAGTTGACGATGATACTGCAATCACATCTCCCAAATTTGCATATAATGATATTAGACCTGATCCTGTTCCAGAAATTGATACAGAAGAAAGGTCGGAGGTTAAAAAGCAGATTGATAAGTTTGTTAAGCAAAAGCCAGACGCAGTTGCGCAGTTGTTACGGAATTGGTTAACAGATGATTATGAATAGAAAAATGTATATGTGGGGTGAAAAGCTTGGCTAAAGCAAGTGCAAAGACAGAATACAGTGGAAGGGAAAAAGCTGCAATGCTGCTCATTTCCCTTGGCCCTGAGAAGTCAGCTGAGATATTCAAGCATTTAAAAGAGGATGAGATAGAGCAGTTAACCTTAGAAATTGCCAACATTAGGGCTGTAACTCCTGATGAAAAGGAAAGAGTTCTAGAGGAGTTCTATCAGATATGTCTTGCACAGGAGTATATTGCCGAAGGTGGTATCGGATATGCTAAAGATATACTTGAGAAGGCTTTAGGCTCTCAAAAGGCTGTAGACATAATAAATAAACTTACAGTATCATTACAGGTTAGGCCTTTTGATTTTGTGAGGAAAACTGATCCGTCACAGTTGCTTAACTTTATTCAAGGGGAACATCCTCAGACAATAGCATTGATACTGGCATATTTAAAACCACACCAGGCGTCTGTAGTGCTATCAGCCCTTCCACAGGACAAGCAAGCAGATGTTGCTCGTAGAGTAGCTACGATGGACAGAACATCTCCTGATATAATAAAGGAAGTTGAACGAATCCTTGAAAAAAAACTTTCTTCCTTGGTTACAGAAGATTACACTGCTGCCGGTGGTGTTCAATCTATTGTTGATATCCTCAACTCTGTTGACAGAGGAACGGAAAAATTCATTATGGAAACATTGGAAATCGAAGATACCGATCTTGCAGAAGAAATTAAGAGACGTATGTTCGTATTTGAAGACATTCTTACTCTTGATGGAAGATCAATTCAGAGATTCCTTAGAGAAGTTGATAACAACCAGTTGGCTGTTGCTCTTAAGGGTGCAACAGATGATGTACAGAAGCTTATATTTGCCAATATGTCCAAGCGTCTGAGTGAAATGATCAGAGAAGATTTGGAATTTATGGGACCAGTAAGGCTCAAAGATGTTGAAGAAGCACAGCAGAAGATTGTTAATATAATTCGTAAGCTTGAGGATGCAGGCGAGATAGTTATTTCAAGAGGAGGAGGCGACGAAATAATTGTCTAATAAGATATATAAAAACAATCAGGTAAATGTTGGTGTTCCGTTTCAGGTTAAGTTTCCTTTGACATACCAGCCTCCCGTAAGAAATATAGGACTTAAACTGGATTTGGATCAGGACGATGAAGAAGAGCAGCCACAAGTTGATTATAAGGCTATGGGCGAAGAAATTATTATTAAGGCCAAAGCTGAAGCAGATATGATAATAAAGGAAGCCTTGCTTGAGGCTAAGGATATTATAAAAAACGCATCTGTTGATGTAGAAACCCTTAAACAACAGGTTTCTGAAGAAGCAAGGTCAGAGGGCTATGAGCAGGGTTTAGCTCAAGCCAAACAGGAATATGAAGCACTTATTAATGAAGCTCAGGAAATTAAAACCCAAGCTGGTATTGATTACAAGAAAGTTCTGGATTCTCTGGAAGAGGATTCTGTAAATACCATTCTCGATATTGCAAAAAAAGTAATAAGTAATGAATTGGAATGTAAGCAGAATATATTGCTATTAGTTAAGGAAGCTTTTGAAAAGTGTTCAAAAGACCGGAAGGCAATTCTTAAATTGAGTGAGCAGGATTTTGATTTTGTTAATGAGAATAAGGATGAATTAGAATCGATGCTTGAAAGATCTGAGGAAATAGAAATTAAAAAAGACCTTTCATTAAAAGAAGGTGGCTGTATTATTGAGACTTCCTTCGGTAGTATAGATGCAAGTGCAGCAACTAAAATAGAAAAAATAGAAAATGACTTTAAAGACATATTAAATGAATCAACAAATTAAGGTGCGTTGCAGCTTTCTTTATAGGAGGTCAAATGTCAGGCGTGAACCTAATTAAATACAGGGAAGCATTAAAGTCAAAAGAATATATAGATTATATCGGTAAGGTTTCAAAGGTTGTAGGACTTACTATTGAATCGGACGGCCCGCAGGTGAGTATTGGGAACCTTTGTAATATACACATCCCCGGTGGCAATAAACTTAAAGCAGAAGTAGTAGGGTTTAAGGATGAGAAGGTTTTGTTAATGCCATTAGGTGAAATGCTTGGTATAGGCCCGGGAAGTACTGTTTCAGCCAATGGCGATATATTAAAGGTTGCAGTGGGACCTGAATTGATAGGCAGGGTTCTGGATGGTTTGGGCAACCCTATAGACGATAAGGGAAGCTTACAATCCAAACATTTTTATAAAACTGATAATAAGCCACCCAACCCTTTAACCAGAAAAAGGATTTCAGAGCCTTTACCTTTGGGAGTAAGAGCTATTGATGGACTTTTGACAATAGGTAAAGGACAGAGAGTTGGTATTTTTGCCGGAAGTGGTGTCGGTAAGAGTACTTTGATGGGTATGGTTGCAAGAAATACAAAAGCTGATATAAATGTTATTGCATTAATTGGAGAACGAGGAAGAGAAGTAAGAGAGTTCTTGGAAAGGGATTTAACAGAAGAGGGACTTGCAAGGTCGGTAGTTGTAGTAGCTACTTCTGATCAGCCTGCATTAATAAGGCTTAAAGGGGCCATGGTTGCCACTGCGATTGCTGAGTACTTTAGGGATTGCGGCAAGGATGTGCTACTTTTAATGGATTCATTGACAAGATATGCAATGGCACAAAGAGAAGTAGGACTTTCCATTGGCGAACCTCCTGTGTCACGAGGATATACACCATCTGTTTTCTCTGTATTTCCAAAATTACTTGAGAGAGCAGGGACTTCTGAGAAGGGGTCGATAACAGGATTGTACACAGTTCTGGTAGATGGTGATGACCTTACTGAACCAGTAACTGATACTGCCAGAGGAATCCTTGACGGACATATTGTTCTTTCTAGAGCAATGGCAAATAAAAATCATTATCCTGCCATTGATGTTCTTGCAAGTGTCAGCAGGGTTATGGGTGATATTATTGATAAAGAACATAAAAAATGTGCCAATGAAATAAAGAAAATACTGGCTGTGCATAGAGATGCAGAGGATTTAATCAATATAGGTGCGTATGTAAAAGGAAGTAATGAGAAGATAGACTATGCAATAGAGAGTATTGATGATATAACTTCGTTTCTTCAACAGGAAACTGATGAAAAGGTTTCCTATGAGGATATACATTCACAGGTGCTTAGTTTACTGAAATAATAAAGGAGGCTGGGTTTGATTGCAAAAGTTCGGATTTAGACTTGAATCAGTACGCAATCTTAAAGTACAGATGGAGGACAATGCTAAAAATAACCTGGCCTTAGCTTCAAGAGAGTTAGAGAAGCAAAAAGAATTTCTGACGGGTTTGAAAACAACCAGAGAATCTTCTATCAGTGAACTTAATTCGAAGGTAGACCAAGGAGTTTCAATTAGTCAAATAAGGTCATATAATAATTATTTGTCCTTTTTAAAACAAAAAATAACAGAACAGAAAGAAAATGTAAATATCGCCCAGAATCAAGTCGATATTAGAAGAGAGAGTCTGGTAAAAGCAGTACAGGAAAGAAAGATACTGGATAAACTTAGAGAAAAGAAATATAACGAGTTCTTAAAGGAACAGGGGAAAGCAGAACAACTATTAATAGATGAGCTTAACAGTTTTAAGTTCAAGGATGGTTCAGGAGAAGAAAATGCCGGAAAATATTAATATTACAGAACAAGCTGAAAAAGTAGAAACACCTTTTAAAAAGACAGAAGTGTCAAAAACACAGGAGAAAAAGACCACTAGCGCCCTTTTCTATGTAGTATCGATAATAACAGCATTGCTGCTTGTTGTCTTAATTATTGGGGGAGCATTGTTTCTTGCTGTCAAATTCAATGTAAATGGTATTGCAGACAGTATGGGAGATAGCATACGAGGCATACCTGTGTTAAAGTGGTCTCTACCGGAGAAACCTGACCCCGAAGAAGAGAAAAATATGACTGAAGAGCAGGTAAGAAGCAAATACAACGAGATTAAACTTCAAAAGGAAGAGTTGGAAAAGAGGGTTGAAGACTTAACTAAGCAGTTAGATAATACTAAAAATCAGATAACTGCAAAGGATAGCAATTCCTCATTGCTTCAACAACAGAAAGACGCCCTTGAGGCTGAAAAAAACAAGTTGCAATCCCAAAAGGACAGTCTTCAAAAGGATTTTGACAAACTGGCGGAGGTTATATCTGCTGGAGACACAACCGAATACAAAAATTATTTTAAAAAGATTAATCCGCAAAAAGCAGACGAATTATATGAAAGCATTATGAAAGAAGAAAAGGTCAGTGCCGATGTTAAAAAGTACTGTTCAATATATGAACAAATGGATTCTTCCGCAGTTGCCGGAATAATGGAACAAATGGGCACCAGTAAAATGACACTGATAATTGATATAATGAAAAATCTTAAAAAGGATACCGCCGGTGCGATACTCACTGAAATGACACCTGCCTTTGCTGCAAAGGTATCTGAACAATTGGCTAAAGAATACAAGGTTGGTGTTCCAGGAACTACTTCAAAAAAATAATACAGGTAATAGGGGGAATGGAGAATTCCTACCCCATTACATAAATATAATAAAACGAGGAGGTGAGAAAATGATAATGACAAATAATAATTTACTAAAACTTAATTTGAATCAGGACAGTGGTAATGACATTTTGAATATTAAATCCAAAACGTCACAGAGTTCATCAAGTACATCGTTTAAATCGGTACTTGATACCACTGTAAACAATTATTCAAAACGTAACGATACTGCAGCAAACAACAATGTCGGACAGGATAATGACAGTAAAACCAAGTTTAAGTCATTTGCAGAAGTTCAAATGAGTAGAAAGTCTGTACCCACAAAGCCAGTAGTGCAAGCCGATTCCAATAATGAATTAGCAAATGTAAGTACAGACGAAGATCAAGTATCTGAAAAGTATGATGAGCAGATAGCAGCTCTTGCACAAATGCTTGGGATTGCACCTGGACAGTTGGCTGATCTGGCAAAACAACTTGGTTTCTCCTTGAAAGATCTCAAGAATGTTGACAAATTGACTGTTTTTATGCAAAAGGTATCTGATTTACTTGGACTCAATGACCAGCAAAAGGACACTCTGCTAAAGTTGGCTACAGAAGTTATAAAACAGATAAAACCTGAGTCAGAAGCCGTTACTGAAAATAGTAATAATATTCAGGCAAGTGAGGATATTAATCCGCAGGCAGAAAAGGTGTCTATTGATTTGTCAAAGGTAGCTTCAAGTATTAAAGAGAAGCTGGACACACTTATTGAAAACGGACAGAATAATCCGGAGCTAATTAGTGATGAAGCAGCAAAAATAATAGCGGTAATGAAGTCTCAATCTCAATCAGTGGAAACAGCCGTTTCTCAAAATATTGATACTGATGTGCCAGAGGAAGTATCTCTGGAAGGTGACAGTAAAAAAACTGATTCCAAAAAAGTTGATATTGAAACTAAAACAAAAGATGTACCTAAGGAAAATAGCGATGAAAGTACAGAGTCAACCAAGCCACAGTTAGGACTGCAGGGGTTGAATACTTCAGATCAAACAGCAACAACAGATGAGCAGAATTTGACTCAGAATTTTCAGGCTGTAGGAGACATTAAGACCGTTCTAAATAACAACCAAGTAGCTGCTGAAAAATCAGTTTTTTCAGTTCGCCAGCCAATTAAAACCGCAGACGTTGTAAATCAGGTTATGGAACAGGCTAAGGTTATTCTGGGACAGGATAAAACAGAAATGGTTATTCAACTCAAGCCAGATCACTTAGGAAAGCTTGAACTAAAGGTTGTTACTGAGCAAGGGATAGTAGCTGCAAAATTTATAGCTGAAAGCCAGCAGGTAAAAGAAATTATTGAAACTAATATGCAGTTACTAAAGGATTCACTTCAAAAACAGGGTATAGCAATAGACGGTGTGAGTGTTCAGGTTGGACAGGAAAACAGAAGTGAAAACCGTAACCAGAGTTTGACTCAAGGCAAAAATAATGGTTCAGGAAATGGAATTAAACATGCAGAAGGTGTGACAGGGTCAAATGTTACCGGGGTTAGTCTCTTGGAGAATCTTCCCGAGAGGTTGGCACAGTATACCGATGACCGAAATACAATTAACCTGACTGCATAGAAAGGAGATACGTTTATGGCTCAAACAAGCGGAGTAAATAACTCACAGACAATTGATCAGATAATCGAAAGTACCAAGAACAAGCAGGATGCGGCTGCCAGAAAAACCGGCGGTGAACTTGGAAAAAATGATTTTCTTAATCTTTTGGTAACACAGTTGAGATATCAGGATCCATTGCAACCTGTTGATGACAAGGAGTTTATAGCCCAAATGGCTCAGTTCAGTTCTCTGGAACAAATGCAGAATATGAACGGTTCAATGACTAAATCTCAGGCATTTACCCTGATAGGTAAGGTTATTACTGCTACAACAACAGATGACAAAACTCTTGAAGTTAATTCCGTACAGGGTACAGTTTCAAGTGTTAAAATGAAGGATGGAAAAACCTTTGTTGTGGTTAATAACAAGGACATTGATGTAGACAGTATTACACAGGTTGATGATGCACTTTACAATTCTTATGGAAATCTTGCTGACTATTCAAATCTGTTAGGTTATAAGGTAAAAGGTGCTGTGTACGATTCATCCAACGGCAACGTTATTTATCTCTCTGGAAATGTAAAACAGATCCAAAGAGGTGCCAACGAGGATTATGCGGTAATGGACGGTGTTAACGCTGAAATTGCCGAAGTAACAGGCTCTACTTCTGTAGATCCGAATTATCTTAAGAACTATCTTGAACAAAAGGTAAATGGAACAACTGAAGCCGATAAGCAGGTTAAGGTAACCATAAAGGATAGTACTACAGGAGCAAAGGTACCTGTTACAGCAACACTTAAGAGCTATAGTATTGATGAAAACACAGGTAAGGTAACCGCAGTACTTGATAACATGTATATATCAGTGTACAGTGTATCAAATATACAAAAGCCATAGGTAGACACATTGGGAGTTGCTAAGTGAGAGAAGGTGAGTTATGGTAATCAATAATAATTATTCAAACAGGATAATTAAGCCGCCATTAACAACCGGGAATGTTCAAACAGGGAATCCCAGAAATGTCAACAACAATGCTTCAGGAGTTAATTTTGAAAATTTTCTTCAGCAGGCAATTGACAAGGGTTCCGGAGTTAAATTTTCAAAGCATGCTGAAATGAGAATGCAAGCTAGAAATATTGATCTTACCCAGACTCAAAAGGACAAGATCAACAATGCAGTTTCAAAAGCTCAGCAGAAGGGGATTAAGGACTCGCTGGTAATACTTGATGACATGGCATTTGTTGTTAACGTAAACAGTAAAACGGTTGTAACGGCAGTGAACAATAGTGAATTAAAGGAAAATGTATTTACAAATATTGATGGTGCAATTTTTGCATAGCACAATAAAATTCGGCTGGACCCTGACGGGAGGCTGAAAGAATGTTCCCGAACGACGGACGGAACAATAAGATAACCTTAAATGAGGGGGTCAAAAAATTATGATGAGATCTATGTTTTCTGGTGTATCAGGACTAAAGGCACACCAGGCAAAAATGGACGTTATAGGTAATAACGTTGCAAACGTAAACACATTGGGTTTTAAAGCAGGAAGAGTAACCTTCCAAGAAATATTCAACCAGACATTGAGAGGTGCCGGAGCACCTGATGCAGCAACTGCAAGAGGTGGTACAAACCCAATGCAGATTGGTTTGGGTATTGCGGTTGGTTCAATCGACAACCAAATGACCGGCGGAAGTCCACAAAGAACCGATAACCCTACTGATTTGTCTATATCAGGAGACGGCTTCTTTATAGTGAAGGGCTCCACTGCAGATACTTTCAAATTCACCAGAGCAGGAAACTTTGGTCTGGACAAGTTGGGAAATCTGGTGTCAGGCGACGGTATGAATGTGTATGGTTGGACTAAGTATGAAACATTGGGTGATGGTACGGTAAAATTTGATACAGAAACCCCGATTGGGCCGATAAATCTGTACTCTGATGCAACCAATGGAAATAAGAAGATAATAGCAGCTAAGGCTACTACTTATGCAGAATTTTCAGGAAACCTGAATTCAGCTTATGCAACTAAAGCGACCACTGACACTACAGCTCAGTTTACTGTACCTTTTACCATTTATGATTCTTTGGGGAATGCACATGAGTTAAATGTAAACTTTAGAAAGACCGACTCATCATTAACTATCCCTGTTACTAATCCAGATGGTACTACTGGTACGCAACCCGCTACGCAATGGACTTACAATATTAGTGATAAGGCCGGCAATAGTGTTTCAACTGCGGAAGGTACGGTTATATTCGATTCGAAAGGAAAGTTGGTAGTAGGAGATACAACTTCTCCTGAACAGGCTGTTTTAAATTTTGATCCGGGTGCAGGTAGTGGTACAGATAAGATTGATATTACTCTTGACTTTAAAAAATTAACACAGTATGCGGCAGATAGCTCCGTAAAACCATCCAATGTTAACGGATATACAACAGGTAATCTTGTTACCTTCAACGTTGGTTCTGACGGTATGCTGACAGG
Organism: Bacillota bacterium; assembly: GCA_023412275.1. Lineage (GTDB taxonomy): Bacteria > Bacillota > Clostridia > Acetivibrionales > DSM-1351 > Ruminiclostridium. The sequence continues at coordinate 3,643 of JAEYNY010000045.1, read as the reverse complement.
CGTTTACAGTAATGGTCAGCAACAACCTTTGGGACTTATAGCACTTGCAGGCTTTGATAATCCTGCCGGCTTGCAAAAGGTTGGAGGAAACCTGTTTATACCTACAACAAACTCCGGTGACTTTATAAAAGGTGTACCGGCAGGTTCACAGGGAGTAGGTACATTGAGTCCGGGTACTCTAGAAATGTCCAATGTAGACCTTTCAAGAGAGTTTACGGATATGATTATTACCCAGAGAGGTTTCCAGGCAAACAGTAGAATAATAACAACATCAGATGAAATGTTGCAGGAACTTGTAAACCTAAAGAGGTAATTTATTAGTTAAAAATAACTACTATAGACTAAGGCTTAAAGCCTAGTCTATAGTAGTAAAATATCGATTTTGGTCCTGTTTTGTAAATTTGTTGAGATTTATCTATTGTGTTTTTGGAGCAAAAATATTATGATAAGATTAACTAGGTTAAACAAGACGTCGTTTGTCTTGAACAGTGATTTAATAGAGTGTTTTGAGAGTACACCAGATACTGTTATAACACTTACCAACGGTAAAAAATATGTAGTTTGTGAGAGCGTTGATGAGGTTGTTGAAAAGGTAATGAAATTTAAAGCTGGTATTGTGAAATACGCTAATGAAAATTAGCCCTGAAGTTCTAGATAATGAGATAAACCTAATAAATAATAAGTTTACATTTTATATGCTAATGTAATTATTTGCTGGATACATAAGCTTGAAGGGGGAAATAAATTTGGAGGGAAAAAGCAGCTATTTTATTTTATTGGTGATTGTAGCTTTTCTATCTATAACACTTGCTTTCCTTGCAATAGGGTTCTTCTTTTTTGGAAATAACGGTTCCGGAGGAGATCAAGAAGTTGTTGTTGTAACCGACAAGGTGCCGTCGGATGAGGATCTAGCTATTAAAACAATTTTTGAAAACAGGAACTTTAACCTTAAAAAGACAGACAACAAACAGGTAGCGGTTATATCCATCAGTGCAAGTATGAAGTATTATAAGACCACTGATGACTTGAATGAAGAAGAAGTAGCCGCAAAGATTGAGTTTTATTCAAAGGAAATTAATCAGACTATAGGTACTTATTTTCAAGGATTAACTCTTGACGATGTTAGTCAGCTAGACGCAAAGAAAAAGGCTTCAGATTATCTCACTAAAGAGATAAATGAAATATTGACTCAAAATGAAAAAAAGACAAGTCCACTTGTTTATAATTTAATCTTTGACTACTGGTTGTATCAATAGGGGGGTGAACTTGTGGGTGATATACTTTCTCAAAATGAGATTGATGAGCTGCTAAAGGCTTTAACAACAGGCGATATCGATGTCCAGCAGATTCAATCAACTAAAACCGAAAAGAAAGTTAAAATTCATGACTTTAAAAAACCGCCTAAGTTTGCAAATGATCATAAAAGAACATTGCAATTTATCAATGAAAACTATGCGCGACTTGTTCAGTCGTTTTTATCGGGATATTTAAGATCATTGGTACAGGTAGATGTTTTATCGGTGGATGCCCTGCAATATAGTGAATTCAGTAACTCTTTGGCAAACCCGATAATTCTTGCCATTGTTGATTTTACCCCATTAAATGGTTCAGTTATATTTGAAATGGATCCTAGCATTGCTTATGCACTTATTGATAGGATTCTTGGGGGCAGGGGCGCATCAATGGAGCGTGTCCGCTCATTTACAGAAATAGAAATAGCCATTATAGAGAGGATTATCATTCAGATGCTCAATTTAATGAGAGAGCCTTGGGAGAGTATTATTGCAATAAAACCAAGACTTGAAAAGATTGAGACAAATGCACAGTTTGCTCAGATAATTCATCCAAACGAAATGGTTGCTTTGATTACATTGAATGTTGTAGTCGGGGAAGTAAAAGGTATGATTAATATTTGTATTCCTCATATGACAGTTGAACCTATAATGCCTAAGCTCAGTACAAAACTTTGGTTTACCAATGTTGAAAATGAGAAGATTGAACACAACAAATCTGATATTGAGTTTAAGATAGAACATACGTATGTTCCAGTGAGGGCAGTGTTGGGAAGGACGTCCATAAGCATAAGCGAATTTCTTGATTTGCAGAGCGGGGATGTTTTGCCTCTAGATACAAATGTTAATGGAGATCTTGAAATATTAGTAGGTGATTTACCTAAGTTTAATGCTAAACCTGGTGTAAAAAAGAATAAAGTGGCAGTTAAAATTACTGAAGTTCTTAGAAGGGAGGAAGATTAATGGGAGATATGCTCACACAAGCAGAAATAGATGCACTATTGAATGGTACTTCCTCTTCAGAAGAACCAGACGACGCAACAGGCAGCAATAGTACAACTGAGACATTAACATCACAGGAAATTGATGCGCTGGGCGAAATTGGAAATATAAGCATGGGTACTTCTGCAACAACACTATTTACTTTATTATCCCAGAAGGTAACAATAACTACTCCTAATGTAACACTATCTACTTGGGAGGAGTTATCCAAGAGCTATTCTTCTCAGTACGTTGCTGTAAAAGTAGAATATACAGACGGATTGATTGGCTCTAATCTTTTAATCTTAAAGCAGGATGATGTTAAGATCATTACTGATTTAATGATGGGAGGAGAAGGTGTCAAAATAGAAGGCGATCTGACCGATCTTCATTTAAGTGCAATCAGTGAAGCCATGAATCAAATGATTGGGTCCTCAGCGACATCTATGTCGTCCATGTTTTCCAAGAGGATTGACATATCACCGCCAAAGGCTTATACTGTAAGTTTTGATAGCAGTGATCCATATGGGGAATTTAAGCCGGATGAGCAGTTGGTTAAAATAGCATTTAAAATGGTTGTTGGAAACTTGATTGATAGTGAAATAATGCAGCTGCTTCCAATTAAATTTGCCAAGGAACTTGTATCATCGTTATTTAATTCAACAGAAGATAAAAGTGATTCAGTAATACCTGAACCGCCTAAAGCTTCTGTTCAGACACAGCAGGCTCCTTCGTTCAGTAATCAGAATTCATACATTGAGCCACCTGTACAGCCGGTAATGCAGCCACAAATGCAACAGCCAATGATGCAACAGCCGATGATGCAACAACCGATGATGCAACAGGCTATGCCTAACTTTGGCTTTGACGGAGGATATCAGGAGCCTCAAAGGCAAAGGAGTCCTGTAAATGTTCAGCCTGCACAATTTCAGGCTTTTGATGATGGGCTTTCAGCAGCAGAGAAAAAGAACATAAGCCTTATTATGGACTTGCCTCTGCAAGTAACAGTTGAACTAGGAAGAACTCAAAAATTAATAAAAGATATACTTGAGTTTGGATCAGGTTCGGTAATTGAGCTTGATAAACTGGCAGGTGAGCCGGTAGACATATTAGTCAACGGTAAAGCTATTGCTAAGGGAGAAGTTGTTGTTATTGATGAAAGCTTTGGTGTAAGGATTACAGATATAATTCATCCATCAAAACGATTATAGTTATAAAATCAACAAATTGTTAAGGAGAGATATGTTATGGGGAAGAGTATTTTAATTGTTGACGATGCAGCATTTATGAGGATGATGATTAAAGATATTTTATCAAAGAACGGTTATGAAATAGCTGCAGATGTTGACAATGGGTTAAAGGCAATCGAA
>JAEYNY010000039.1 GCA_023412275.1 Bacillota bacterium | reverse complement strand
ATATACGAAAGAGAGGTATTTTATGAGAGGATTGTTTAGGAGAATAAAAAAAGAGTATGTAATTATTGCTCTAATACTAATTGGCGGATTCGCATTGCTACATATTGCTCCAGTTGTTATGGCTGCTACAGCACCAACTACTACAAGCAGTTCCCCGGTTCTGTATGACAAAACTTACATAGATGCTTTGGAGACTGAATTAAAAACTCTTATACAGACAAGCGATGCACAAAAAAAAGTAGTTGAGCTTGAAAAAGAACTTGCTGATTTGAAAGATAGTATGACTTTCAAAATAATCAAACTTCAAACGGGACAGACCCTTATTGGAAGTGAAAGTTGTGAAATTATTGTAAGGACTAAAAACAAAGTTGTGGCTTATGTATCTTCCACAGCAACAGGTGGCGTATCAAACCTGATATCAGGAAGAGATATTAAAAACGGAGAGACAATTCCCGACAATCAGCTTCTTCTCATACCCAAAGCTGACGGAAGAGGTATTAAGGCAAATGCACCTGCAGATATAATGATAAAAGGTACATATTCAATAAAATAGTGCAAAAATTACATATAAAATACAATTATTAAGAAAAAGAAGCTTATAGTCGATATTATTAATAGCTTCTTTTTTTTGTTTGAAAACAAGAGAACAGGATATATAAAAATAAAAATATTAAAAAGGATAATGACGAAATGAAAAAGAAAAACAAGCCAAAAACCAAACTGGATAAAAGGATTGATATTCTGGTCAGGGTCGTGTTAGTTCTGACAATTGCCATAATAGTCTTTTTCTTCGCTATCCGGCCAATGATTTTTAAAAAGGACTATTATTTTGAAACCGGCAATGATGTTGCTCTTGAAAATCTGGGAAGTGACAAAGGTTCGGATAATTATGATATAGCAGTTATCGGAGATAGTATTGATGGAATCAGTGCGGCACTGGGAGCAGCTGATGTGGGAGCTAAAACCCTTCTGGTTTGCTCAGATAAGGAACTTGGGAGCCAGATGGGAGGTTCCTATGATACAAGCTGGTCACCGGATGTTACTCCAACAGGAAACAACGTAAGCTCAGATATATTTAAAGAAATCAGGTATAAATCAGGAGATGCCATAAACATAGGTAATTATTTAAAAACAGTCAAGACAATGGTCTCAGAAGAAAAGAACCTTGATGTAATGTATGATTCCCAGATTACTGAAATGGCAATCCAAAACGGCCGGGTTCAGAAAATAGAATTTAATACTCCAAAGGGAAAAAGGACAATAACCGCTAAACAGTACATTGACGCTACAAAAGAAGGAGAAATACTTAAACAGGGTAATGTGCCGTATAGCACAGGATATAGCGATATTGGCATAAAAAATCTGTTTCCACCCGTATACCTGAATTTTATGGTATCGGGAGTTGATTACAAGCAGATTGAGAAATTAATGAACGAGCAGAGGATGCTTATTAGCAGCCTTTTGAAACAATATAATATAAGTAACTCAAATGTATCTATTTCAGGGTTTAATATATCAGACCAAGGAGACAACAAGGTTCTTATTGAAGGAATTACCGTTAAAAATGTTGATTTGCAAAATGAAAATAAAATTCAGGAGTATTATAATATTGCTTCAAAAGAATGTATGGACTTGTTTCAATTTCTAAAGCTAAATTTGGAGCCCTTTAAAAATGCCGGAGGTTTAAGCATTGCAGCCCAATTTATCAGACCCTCGGCATATCATTTCAAAGGACTTTATAATTTAACACTTGCAGATATACTCACTGGTAAGAGGTTCAGCGACAGAATCAGTACTGCTTCAAGACCTGTAACAATGACTATGGAGGACGGAAACGGGTATATTATCTGCAGTCCAAAGATATTTTATATTCCGTTGCGTTCAATGATTCCCCAAGGCTTGAAAAATGTTCTTATGACAGGTGATAAAATTTCCTGCTCGTCTTTGGTGCAGAGTGCCATAAATTCAAATTCCAGTAAGTCCGGTTCGGGGTATGCTGCCGGGATAATCTCAGCTTACAGTATTTCAAAGAAAATAGATATTCCTGATATTGTTGAAGATTACAATCTGGACACTCAGACTGAAATAGAAAAGGTGCTGCGGAAAAAAGGAATATTTATGTCAGATATAAAAGAAGACTTAACAAGCCTGACTTCAAATTGGAGTTACCCGTATGCTGAAAAGTTACTTAATATAGGTTTACTCAGCGGAGGAATAACAAACGATCTTAAATTCGACAAGAAGGCTAAAAGTCAGGATTTTGCATACGTAATATTAAATGGAGTGGTTAGAACATCACCGGATAAGTATAACTACAATTTTGATGCAACCCTCAGAGTGTATTTAAAGGATGAACCGTTAACCAAAGATAAGCTTGCACAAATTCTTTTGGATGTATCAGGAAAGAAGGTTGCAGATAAAAAGTATTATGATGAAGCCTGCAAGCAGGGGCTTATTGACGAAACTCTTATACAGAAACTCAGGAATAAATCCGATGTGGAATACTCGGAAATGTATTACGCTGCAGTAAAGGCTATAGAGAAGATAACTGGAAAGACTATGAAATAAGTTGTGAACAAACTAAAAAACCTTCTGCCGGAAAGTATTATTTTACTTGGCAGAAGGTTTTATTTATTCAATCTTAATAAATCCCAATTTTACACCTAAAATATAAAATATGAATTTTGGAAGTCTTAACATTCTTTTGAAACGCCATGGTTCTTTATAAAGTCTGTAGAGCCATTCTAAACCATGGTTTCTGAAAAAATCAGGTGCTAGCTTTACATTTTCGGCCAGAATATCAATTGTACCGCCTAAACCCATACATACCTTAACCTTAAGTTGGCCCTTATGTTGATGAATCCACTGCTCCTGTTTCGGTGCTCCAAGGCAGACAAAAAGGACATCGGCTCCTGAATTGTTTATCTGATTGATTATTTCGCTTTCATCTTCCTGTGAAAAGTAGCCGTTTCTGGTACCGACGATTTCAGCTCCCGGATAATCGCATACGACATTAGCATTGGCCCTTTCAGGTATACCTGGCTTTCCACCGAAAAGGAAAAACTTTATAGGTCGTTTTGATGAAGCTAAAAGAAGATTTTTAGCCAGATCAAAGCCAGAAACCTTTTCCGCAACGCTTTTTCCCAATATTTTTGAGGCAAGAACTACTCCGGCACCATCAGCAACCAACATGTCTGCTGTATTAAGAATTTCTTTAAGCTCTTTGTTTGCAATTCCGTCCATCATGATTTCTGCATTGGGAGTATATATTGAATGGTTTCGGTCTGATTTTATAAAGTCGTAAACTCTTTCAACCGCCTGTTCCATAGTAATATTATCTATATTAATTCCTGCAATATTAACCAGTTTTCTCATAAAAAATAAATAACCTCCATTGTTTGTTAAAAACACTTTAAAGTTTAGTTTATCTATATTTATTTGTCAATGTTGTGAAATCACCCTAAAAAAACATGTGGCAGAATAATCTTGTAAATAAAATAACTGTTTATATAATTTAAAAAAACATATATTATGTATATATGCTTTTTTATCTTTATTTAGATGGGAGTTAGTTGTTAAATATGGGAAAAGTACTATCTATGCTTAAAAGCTATTTGCTGATAACATTTGGTGCAGTAATAACCGCTTTAGCAATAAATATATTTCTTGTTCCTTACAAGATAGCACCCGGAGGACTCAGCGGACTGGCAACAGTTCTCTATTATCTGACAAACGGGAAACTAAGTATAGGAATCACAATGCTTGCAATTAACGTGCCCCTTTTTCTCATGGGTTACAAGTTTATTGGAAGAAAATTTTTTATTAGGACATTATATGGGACGGTTATTTTATCAGTAATTATTGATGCAACTGAAAAATATATCGGAAATATAGCACAAAAACTTCTCCTTAACGGAACATCCAGTGTGGCTCCCGATATACTGTTATATAGTATAATCGGAGGTTTTTTAAGTGGAATCGGACTTGGTATTGTCCTGAAAATGGATGCAACCACGGGAGGAACAGAACTAGCAGCAAAGCTTTTGAACAGGCTGTTTCACAGTCTGACTATAGGACAAATGCTCCTTGCCATAGATGCAATAATAATTATGTTTGCTATTATTGTTTTTAACAGTATTCTAATAGGGTTATATTCTCTTGTAAGCCTCTTTATTACTATTAAAGTTATTGATGCTATTGTTGAGGGTGTAGACTACGCCAGAGCCATTTTTATAATTTCGGAGAAGCAGGATGAAATATCCAAAAGATTGCTTGTGGAGTTGGACAGAGGAGTTACTGAATTAAAGGGTAGAGGAGTTTACTCGGGAAAAGACAAAAATGTACTTCTTTGTGTAGCCGCAAGGACGCAGGTCCAACAGCTGAAAGAAATAGTACATGAGATTGATAAAAATGCTTTTATGATACTTACCGATGTGAGAGAGGTTTTGGGAGAAGGGTTTACGGGAATTGTTTCAAAGTAAATGAGAATAAAGAATAATAACCGCTTAAAATGAAGATAAGCGGTTATTTCTCTTTACAGCATTAATCTATACCTTTTGAGTACATTTCATTTGATGGATTAGGGCTAATGGTAACATATAGACTTAAATCTTCTTTTACTAAAGGAACACTGAAATCGTCCTGACCACTGGCAGTGCCTACCGAACCAAATGATATTTCAGACAAATCATCATTGATCCTCACTTGACCGCTGCCTGTTAGGACATAATAAATGAGTTCTGAATTTTCGTGTTTGTGAACTGGAAGAGTTTGTCCTGCCTTTAAATTCAGTACAAAGGCCAGTACTTTTGGGTTGGCAAATAGTATTCGCTTGGTCAGATTTTTTTCATTAAAAACCATACTGTCTTGAATATTTTTCAATTCCATTCCGGTTCTCCTTTCCAATGTTACAAATGGTATTAGTTCAAGCCCAATTCTTTACGTTTCTTTTCTATGTGGTCAACATAAATTTGAATAGTTTTCTCAGCATCCAGTTCTACTACTACCTTACCTAAACCAAGAGTCTCTGTTGTCTCGGTAAGGGTTTTTACAACTACATCACTACCGGTAATAGAAGGTACGGGAGCTATATGCACAAGCCAGCCAAGAGCTACTGCGGTACATGCGTCTGCCACGGCTTTTTGTTCAAGGTATTCAGGCGCTCCGATTACCAGTGGCAGCTTGTTTGTATCCACTTTGAGGGCATCCGCAAGCTCTTTGGCGGTATGAGTCATTTTTCCGATATCTACACAAGCACCATATGAAAGCACCGGAGGTATACCAAGTTGTTTGCAGACTGCCTTCAAACCCTCGCCGCATTCGTCTGCAGCTTTTGGGTCTGTTAACCCGGTGTATTCCATTACAGAAGAAGTACATCCGCCTGAAAGAACCAGAATGTTATTGGCAATAAGCCCTTTTGTTATCTTGAATATATTACTTCCACCCTGACCAAAGCGGGCTGTGGTACACCCAACTATAGTGGCAATACCTCTGATATTACCGTTTGCTATCTGTTCAATAAGAGGGTCAAAGCTACCGCCAAGAGCATTTCTGATAGGTTCAGTACTGAAACCAACTGTACAATCCGAAACATGAGGTGGAATATAGGATTTCCTATTTTCTGATTTACGTTGTTTGAAGGCATCAATTGCCATATCCAGTGCTTTTGAAGCTTGCTGGTTCATCTTTTCAGGAACAAAGTCCAAAGTTTCTGTTCCCTGAAGCTGTATAACAGGGTGGGTACTTAATAGCTTTGTACCGAATCTTTTTGCAAACAAAGGCATGGTAGGAACGGTACAGTTATAGTCAAACATGAACAGGTCAACAACTCCTGTTGCAAGGAGATATTCCTGAGACAGCCATTCACCTTCCTGACCTCCATAAGCCTTCTGGTTATGTGTTCCTTGATAGTTCATCAACTGCTGGCCTTCACAGACATGGCCCAGTATCTGAATTCCGTCTGCACCTGCTGCCTTGGCTTTTTGCTGCCACTCATCGGTTGATGCTAAGTCGATTGCAACGTGCGCAAGTAATGGCATATGTCCGTTGGTTACAACATTTATCATATTTTCTTTCAGTAATCCCATGTTCTGCTTCTTTTGGACAATTTCCTGAGTCCCCATAAGGATTTCTTGTATAATATCCAAAAGGAACAGTCCTTGATATTCATTTGCAACTCCAAGACGTACACTGTTTAAAAGGAATTCAACAGGATCTGAAGTAAAGTTTGTCATACAACGTGTCTGAGCATAGGCTACTTCGCTGTAACCCCCTCCGGGGAATAAACCCAACTTGTTCCAAAGTTCCTTACGTTGAGTCGGAGCAAAGGCTTCTACAGCCTTTGACGGAACATGGTACGGAGCGTGAATATCATCTATGACCCATGTTGCAAATTCTACTGCCAGTTTTTCAATAGGCTGATTAGCATTTAGGCCTGCCATATCAGCATATTTCTTTAACTTTTCAGGATCTCTTATTTTAAGTCCGCTTTCAGGGTGTTCTCCGGCCGCCTTCAAAGTTCTTGCAGCTTGATGACAGTGGAATATATTCGCGGAAGTACCTATTGTTACATGACGATACATAAAGTTTCTGGCGACCATTGTGTGTGCGTCAACACCACAGGTTCCTCTAGGGACTTTGTCATTAATACGGCAAGGACCGTTTGCACAAAGCTGACAGGAAAGACCTTCAATACAGAACTTACATTGAATTGGCTGCTGTTGACTGAACCTGTCAAATACATTCGTCATTCCGGAGTCGTGTACAACCTGGTACATTTCTCTCATAGCAGGATCGATAATAACGTTAAGAGGATAACCTTCCTTGGACTGGTCATTTTTCTTAATGTGCTCTCTTTGCCACTTGTGAACTTCTTCCATTGACGGAGATTTTTCAATCTTGTCATAATCAATCTTGATACGATTATGAATATCTGAGTGAGTGTTGGGATCATTTGAGTCTTCTTTTGTAAGCTTTGAACCGAAGGTTGTGTTATCTCCCCTCATAGTTCCGGCACTTTTTTCAAAAGAGTTTTTTATATCCTTATCTGACATTAAAAAAGCCTCCTAAATTGTAATTTCATATATATGTTGTACAATTATGGATTTCAGTATGCATAGCTAAGTGTCTGACTTTATATAAATTATAAAAATTTATAAAAAGTAGTTTACATAATGCAACTTTTTGCATTAAGAAAAATAGTATATATTAGGAACAAATATTTTAGAAAGGATTAGAAAAATGTCACAATTTGAAATCAATCAAAAAAGCCCGTGTTGTGGCAACGAAGAATTTGATTATGACGGAGGAAAAAAATTCGGTGAAAAGTGCATTAAAGTACCTGAGGTCATTGGTAGAAACAGCTGCCAAACTTTAGTGGAATGTGTTATTCCATTCCCTGAACAGTATCCGGCTGTTGAAATCAAGGATATTCACAAAGAGATAAGGGACCTCATAGTACACGTATGTAAAAACAAGGTTCTTATTAATGGTATTTTGCATAAGAATATCAACTACAAAACTTATGAGGGTAAAAGTGATTTTTATTACGGCTACCAGAAGTACGACAGCTATTACGGAGATGTAAGGCATGTTGCAGTTAATATACCATTCGCATGTTTTATTGAGGTTCCCGGAGCTCGCCCCGGTGATGATTTTGAGATAGAATATGCTGACGTAGAAGATTCCTGCGAGATAGATATTCTGGAAGATCCAATTTGGGAAAAAGGTTCAGTTACGCAGTATAAGAAATTAAGAGAAAAGGTTATCGTAAAGATTGACCTTAAAGTACTAAGGCCTATACAAATAACTGTAAAACCTGAAAAGTGTAATATCTGCCCATAAAAAATAAGATTAATATTACTGAATAAACAAAAGAGGGGGTATGAAAGTTTTTTGGACTTTCATGCCCCCTGAATTTATATAAGCCTAATTATATTCTTTTACCAGTAATGCTCTTATGTAGCCCCTGTCTGTACTGGTAGATTCTACGTAAAAGCCTCTGCCGTAATAGAACCGAATAAGGTCTCGGTATTTTGAAGCAGTATGAAGACTTACCTTTTTCACCCCGTGAGATTTAAGAATCTTATCAGCAAGGTTCATCAGGGACTTTCCTATACCAATGTTATGATAGTCAAGCATGACTCCGAAACGGCTTATATAGGCAGTTTTGTCCGGCAACATTTTAATTCTGATGGTACCTACCGGATTATCATCAATAAGGGCTATGTAAACTTCTTTTTCAGCAATATCTGCTTCTATAGTACCGATACTTTCTGTCAAAGCATCCATCATTACAGATAAACCTGCATCTTGCATATATTTCTTAAAAGCTTCCTGTATAATAGTTGCAATAGCAGGGGCATCTTCTATAGTAGCTTTTCTTATAATAAATGAATAATTCATGTTGATCCCTCATTCTGATTTTAACCCATTAGGGTTGCCATTACTGCCTTCTGAGCGTGTAGACGATTTTCTGCTTCGTCAAAAATAACAGATTGGGCACCGTCAATAACATCCTCAGTTACTTCGTAACCTCTGTAGGCCGGCAAGCAGTGAAGGAATATCGCGTCCTCTTTTGCTTTAGAAAACAACTGAGAATTAATCTGATAAGGCATGAATATATTAAGCTTTTCTTCCTTCTGATCTTCCTGACCCATGCTTATCCATGTATCTGCATAAACAACGTCCGCATTAGCAATTGCTTCAACAGGGTCTTGAGTTAGTACTACGTTGGAACCGCTGGATTTTGCAGCTTCTTTTGCTTCATCCACATATCTGCTATCACATTCATAGCCTTTAGGAGAAGCTATTGCAATGTCCATTCCTGTTTTGGCACAGCCATGTAAAAGGGAGTGGGCAACATTATTTCCGTCGCCTATGTATGCAAGCTTTAGACCCTCAAGTTTCCCTTTGTGTTCATAAACAGTCAGCAAATCCGCAAGTATCTGACACGGGTGCATTTCATCAGTTAAGCCGTTTATTACCGGGATACTTCCGTACTTTGCAAGGTCTTCAACATCGCTTTGCTTGAAGGTTCTTATCATAATTCCGTCTATGTAACGGGACAGAACATTAGCAGTATCAAAAATAGACTCACCCCGCCCAAGTTGTATATCGTTTGAGCTTAAAAATAGGGAATACCCACCCAGTTGATACATACCAACTTCAAAGGAAACTCTGGTTCTGGTGGATGACTTTGTGAAGATCATTCCAAGTGTCTTACCCTTCAGAAGGTGGTGCTGTACTCCTTCCTTGGTCTGCCTTTTAAGCTTTGCCGAAAGCTTTAATAAATCATGTATCTCATCAGTGCTCAAATCATTAAGACTTAATAAATGTTTCATAACAATTACCTCCATAAATATAAATAGATTTTATCCTCTATATACCGAATATTCATCAAGGGCATAAACGTCGGCCTTATTGTCTGCTATGAGGCGTTCCAGAATACTTAAAACCGCATTGGTTGTATCCAGAGAAGTTATACACGGAATATTGTATTCCATGGCGGTTCTTCTAAGGGCAAAACCTTTTCTTTCAGGCATTTTGCCTCTTGTAGGTGTATTAATTACCAGTGTTATATTATCTTCCTTAATCAAATCAAGAACTTTTTCATCTTCAATAAATTCAACAGGAAGGTTTGCATACTTTAATGCTTCATATGTTCCTTTAGTAGCCGAAAGTCTGAACCCAAGCTCCAGTAATTTATTAGCTATATCGCGGCACTCGGTCTTATCTCTGTCTGCAACCGACAAAAGTACATTTCCGCCGGAGGGTATCTTAGTACCGGAAGCAGCGACAGCCTTGTACAATGCATTGTAGTAATCTTTGTCAACACCCATTACCTCACCTGTAGATTTCATTTCAGGCCCCAGGAATGTATCAACTGTAGTCAGCTTTGCAAATGAAAAGACAGGTGCTTTTACTGCATAAAAATCGGTTTCTTTTGCCAGCCCGTTTTTATAACCCAATTCTTTAAGGGTTTTGCCCATAATCAACTTAGTGGCTACACCTACCATAGGAATTCCCGTTATCTTGCTCATTATAGGGACAGTTCTGCTGGCACGGGGATTAACCTCAATTACATATACTTTTTCATTGCTATCCATAACAAATTGTATATTAAACAAACCTTTTACTTTCATTGCCTTGGCAAGACGGATAGTATAGTCCTCAATGGTATCTTTAACCTTTTGAGAAAGATTTCTCGGAGGATATACGGCAATACTGTCTCCGGAGTGAACTCCCGCACGTTCTATATGTTCCATGATTCCCGGAATAAGAACCTCATTTTCATCACATATTCCATCAACTTCCATTTCTTTACCAACTACATATTTGTCGATTAATATAGGATGTTCAGTGGAAATTTCCGAAGCCATAGTGATATATTCTTCAAGGGTCTTGTCGTTATATACAATTTCCATGGCACGGCCTCCAAGTACGTAAGATGGCCTTACCAGAACAGGATAACCGATTTTATTGGCAATCTCCTTTGCATGTTGAAAGGAAAAGGCTGTATTACCTTCCGGAATAGGAATATCCAAAGATTCCAGAAGCTTTAAGAATTTATCTCTATCCTCTGCAACATCAATGCTATGTACTGAGGTTCCAAGAATATTAACACCTTCCTGATGCAGGGTTTCAGCCAGATTTATTGCAGTCTGACCTCCAAACTGAACAATAACCCCAAGAGGTTTTTCCTTTTCTATAATATCCAGAACACATTCCTTTGTAAGCGGTTCAAAATACAGCTTGTCGGAGGTATCAAAGTCGGTACTTACAGTTTCGGGATTATTATTTATAATAATTGATTCAATTCCCATTTCTTTAAGGGTTTCAACGGAATGAACACTGCAATAGTCGAATTCAATACCCTGACCGATTCTGATTGGGCCTGAGCCTATAACCAGAACCTTATCACCTGTGGTAACCTCAACATCGTCTCTTTCCTCATATGTTGAATAATAGTACGGGGTGGCGGCTTCGAATTCACCTGCACAGGTATCAACAATCTTGTAAACCGGATTAATAGGATACTTTTGTCTTAATTCAAGTATTTTTTCAAGAGGTACGTTTGCTAGATTGGCTATATACGAATCGCCAAACCCTATTTTCTTTGCTCTTGCATATAAATCATAATCAAGCCACGCAATACCTGCATTTGTTATTTCTTCCCCAAGCCTTACTATCTTTTTTAATTTTCTTATAAAGAAGTCGTCAATTTTTGTAATTCTGACTATTTCACCTGCTGAAACACCCTTTTGAATTGCTTTACAAATTGCGAATATTCGTTGATCACTTGGGTGCTTTATATATTCAACAAGGTCTTCCCGGCTCATGCTGTCAAACAGGCTGAGCCCTAACTGATAATTAAATTTTATATCAAGAGAGTCAATTGCTTTAAGCAGGGATTCCTCAAAGGTACGTCCGATGGCCATAACCTCGCCTGTAGCCTTCATCTGTGTTCCAAGGCTTCTGTCAGCATTGGCAAACTTGTCAAAAGGCCAACGGGGAACCTTGGTTACAACATAGTCCAAGGACGGCTCAAAGCACGCACTGGTGGTTTTTGTAACGGAGTTCTTTATTTCGTCAAGTGTCATTCCGATAGCTATTTTTGCCGTAACTCTGGCAATTGGGTATCCGGTGGCTTTTGATGCCAATGCACTTGAACGGCTGACTCTTGGATTCACCTCAATAACAACATACTCAAAGCTGTCTGGATTTAATGCAAACTGTATGTTGCAGCCGCCCTTTATATCCAAAGCCCTTATTATCTTTATAGAAGCGGTTCTAAGCATCTGATATTCAACGTCAGACAGGGTCTGGCTCGGAGCAACAACTATACTGTCACCGGTATGTACTCCAACCGGGTCAAAGTTTTCCATATTACATATGATAATGCAGTTGTCATTGCTATCACGCATTACTTCATATTCAATTTCTTTCCAGCCCGCAACGCTCTGTTCAAGAAGGACCTGCCTAATCATACTGAGTTTGAGGCCTTTTCCGCAAATATATTTAAATTCTTCCATATTATTTGCAATCCCACCACCGGAACCTCCCAGTGTATAAGCTGGTCTGATAATAATAGGGAATCCAATTTCTTGTGCAAATTCAATAGCATCCTGCATGGTTGTTACAATTTTACTTGGTGCAACCTTTTCGTCAATTTCTTGCATTGTCTCCTTGAAAAGTTCTCTGTCCTCTGCTTTTTTTATAGAGGAGAGGGAAGTTCCCAGAAGTTCTATGTTAAGCTCATCAAGAATTCCGTCTTCAGCCAGTTCAACAGCCATGTTAAGGCCGGTTTGACCGCCAAGTGAAGCAAGAATTCCATAAGGCTTTTCCTTGTATATGATTTTCTTAACAAATTCAAGAGTAATGGGTTCAATATATACCTTATCCGCTGATTGGGTATCCGTCATAATTGTGGCAGGATTACTGTTAATCAGAACAACCTCGATACCTTCTTCCCGTAAGGACTTGCAGGCTTGAGTACCGGAATAGTCAAACTCTGCAGCCTGGCCTATTACGATTGGCCCTGAACCTATTACCAAAACCTTTTTTATATTTATATTCCTTGGCATACCATTCGCCTCCATGAGCCGCAATGCGGTAATATAATGTATTAACTGCAAATAAAAAACTATAGCATTTTTACAAAATCATCAAAAATATATGCGGAATCCTGCGGACCCGGTGCTGCTTCAGGATGGTACTGTACGCTTATCAATGGAAGCGTTTTGTGTCTGAAGCCTTCAATAGTATCATCATTTACATTCCTGTGTGTTATTACAATATCATCGTTAGAACTGCTGTCTATTGCATAATTATGATTCTGAGAAGTTATATAACATCTTCCTGTAATGTAATCCTTAACAGGATGATTACCGCCGTGGTGACCAAATTTCAGTTTTTTAACATTGCATCCCAAAGAGAGTCCCAAAAGTTTTTGAACTGTTTTTTTAGCAACAGTTAAATCCCTTGGGTCACCGGGGCCGTTGGAAAGAAGAATTCCGTCAGGATTAAATTCCATAATTTCATCAAAGGTACTGAAAGCAGGGAGAATGTGTATATCGCAGTCTCTGCTTTCAAGAGAACGTATTATGTTGCTTTTTACACCAAAATCCAGTAGTACTACCTTTTTACCTGAACCGGGAATATGAGTTGGAGTTTTTGACGTAACCTCCATTACAAGGTTTCTTGGGACACTTTTATAGTTTTCAAGGTTCTTTTGGAGAGTGTCCAGATTCCCGCATTCAGTGGATATGATTCCATACATGCTCCCGTGTTTACGTATATGCTGGGTCAGAGCCCTGGTATCAATACTTTTAATACCTACAATATTGTGTTTTGCAAAATATTGGTCAGGGTCCATGTCATTTCTCCAGTTGCTGGGAGTAGAGCAAAGCTCCTTGACTATAAAGCCCTGAACATGAGGCTTATAGGATTCATTATCGATAGAATTGAATCCGTAGTTACCGATTAGGGGATAAGTCATTGTTACAATCTGTCCATTATAGGAAGGGTCAGTAGTTATTTCCTGATACCCTGTCATACAAGTATTAAAAACAATTTCTCCGGCTGTTTCTCCGCTTTTTCCAAAACCTTCTCCTGAGAAATATGTACCGTCTTCAAGTAATAAAACTGCTTTCATTATATATAAACCTCCGTGAGCCTGACAGCGACTCGCTAATTTGTTTAATTTAATTCATACAATGATTCTTTTAATGTTGTAATAAAATCATCTGCATCCTTCTGGGTAATAATAAGAGGAGGAAGTATTCTCAAAATATTTTGACCAATATTGGCAATGAGGTATTTCTTTTCAAACATTTTGTTTTTGACATCGGGAGCTATAGCCTTGTTAAGCTCTATGCCAATCATAAGGCCTGCCATCCTCACTTCAGAAATTATGGGGTAAGAGTCGGATGCCATTTTTTCCAATTCACTTTTAATATAGGTACCGATTTTCTGTGCATTTTCAGGAAGGTTCTCATCCTTCATTATTTTCATAACTGCAAGACCTGCTGTACAGGCTAGGGGATTTCCTCCGAAAGTTGAACCGTGGTCGCCGGGAGCAAATGCCTCTGCAACAGATTCTTTGGCACATACCGCAGCTATAGGAATTCCTCCCCCCAAAGCCTTTGCAAGGGTAAATATATCTGGCTCTATGTCAAAGTTTTGGTATCCAAATAACTTGCCGGTTCTTCCTATACCGGTCTGAACTTCATCGAATATAAGCAACAGGTTTTTGTCATTGCATAATTTTCTGACATTTTTCATATATTCGCAATCACATGGATAAACTCCGCTTTCTCCTTGAATGGGTTCCAACATAATTGCACATGTATTTTCAGTAATTGCAGCTTCCAAAGCAGCTATATCGTTTTGAGGAACTTTTTTAAAGCCTTGTGTAAGTGGCTCAAAGGGCTTTGCATACTTTTCCTGACCTGTGGCACTAAGAGTTGTTATGGTTCTTCCATGAAAGGACTTGTTTAGGGTTATAATCTCGTATTTTTCCGGCATACCATGTTTTTTAAAGTAAATTCTTGCAAGCTTGATTGCACCTTCGTTGGCTTCAGCGCCACTGTTGGCAAAAAACACCTTATCTGCACAAGAGTTTTCTACCAGCTTTTTAGCAAGCTTAGCTTGTGGTTCTATGTAATAAAGATTGGAACAGTGTATAAGATTATTCAACTGCTCACTGACCATTTCAGTAAAAACCGGATGGCCATAACCTATGGAATTAACTGCAATTCCTGAGAAAAAGTCTGTGTACTTTTCTCCTTCCGTACTCCACAAATGTATACCCTTACCTGTTTTAAAGGCAACAGGTATTCTTTTACCAAAAGTATTCATGTAATATTTATCATCATATTCCTGTATTTTTTCTAAATCCATCACAATCACTCCTTCATGCTCAAACTATATTAATGCTATTTATAATTTATAATTATACATTGGTATGCATAAAAATGCAACCAATTTATGTATGAGATTTTCCTTATAAATTAAAACACTTCCTATGCTAAGCCAGTACAGGAAGTGTCAAATGTCTTATTAAATTACTTTAGGCGGGTTTCAATAATTAATATTAATACAGCGCTTCGTTTTCGTGGTAAAGATGCTTATCTTTCATAATCATTGTACCGATTCCCTTGTAGGTGAAAATCTCAAGAAGAATACAGTGAGGAATACGTCCGTCAATTATATGCGTTCTGCCAACGCCCTTTTCAAGTGCATCAACACAACCTATAACTTTTGGTATCATACCGCCGGCAATTACCTTTTTATCAATCAGGTCATAAACCTCGTCAATAGTAAGGGCGGGAATTATTGATTCGCTGTCCTTTGAAGGTTTAACACCTTCTACATCTGTGAGAAGCATGAGCTTTTCTGCTTTTAATGCAGCAGCAATTTCACCTGCTACGGTATCTGCATTTATGTTGTAACTCTCGCCGTCAGGGCCAACACCTATTGGAGCTACAACCGGTATGTATTCATCTTTTGAGATAAGATCAAGAACCTTTGAATTAATTTTTGTAATTGTTCCGACATATCCTATGTCCTTTAGTTCTCCGTCGATTTCCGTTTTATACTGTTCACATTCAATGAGCTTTCCGTCGATACCACACAAGCCTATGGCTTTTCCGCCTTTGTGGTTGAGCATTGATACAATCTGCTTGTTGGTTTTTCCAACAAGAACCATTTGAGCAACTTCTATGGTCTGAGCGTCAGTAACTCTTAGACCATTTACAAACTCACTTTTTACGTTGTAGTTCTGAAGTGCTTTGTTTATGTCAGGCCCGCCTCCATGTACCAACACAGGATTCATTCCGATATATTTTAAAAGAGTAATGTCTTCCATTACCGAATTTTTAAGTTCATCGTTAATCATTGCATTGCCACCGTATTTTATTACAACGGTTTTACCATAAAGTTTCTGTATGTAAGGAAGTGCTTCAATTAATATTTCTGCTTTCTTAATCAAATTATCATAATTCATAAAATTGACCTCCGTTAAATCTGTATTAAAGTCCGGTATCCTCATCAAATCCCAACATTATATTCATATTTTGTATGGCAGCACCTGAAGAACCTTTGCCCAAATTATCCAGAACAGATACAAGCATAATTTGTTCTTCATTTCCCGTAACATAGATTTCAAGGAAGTTTGTATCATTGACACGTGTAGCACCAAGAAAACTATTGGGAAACTCCTTTTCCATACCTAGTGGCATGACCTTTATAAACTTTTCATTACTATAATAGTCAGTAATGAATTCATGAATCTTCTCAACAGAAGGGGTACCTGAAAGAAGATTTCTATATAAAGGAACGCATACCGACATACCCTTGAAATATGAACATACTATAGGAGAAAAAATAGGTGAGTGTTCAAGCCCACTGATAACAGTCATTTCAGGTATATGCTTGTGTGACAGACCTAGTGCATAAAGCTGGGGACTCTCAAAATTGTGTCCTTCAGGAGATTCGTACTGTGCTATGAGTTTTTTTCCTCCGCCGCTGTACCCGGAAAGAGCATGGCTGGTTACAGGGTAATCCTTTGGAAGAATGTTGCCTGCCACAAGGGGATGGACTATACTAATGAATCCTGTTGCATAACAGCCCGGAACAGCAACCCTTTTTGAATTTTGAATCTTCTCACGGTGTTGTCTGCTCAATTCAGGTAAACCGTAAGCCCAGTCAGAATTAATCCTGTGAGCCGTACTCGCGTCTATAATTTTGGTAGAAGTATTTTCTGTAAGGGATACGGCTTCCTTAGCAGCGGAATCCGGCAGACAAAGAAAAACTATATCTGCATTATTTATGTATTTTTTTCTTTCATTAATATCTTTACGCTTTTCGGGGTCTATTCTTAGTATTTCAATGTCGTTTCTTTTTTCCAATCTTTCGTTTATCTTTAATCCTGTAGTACCTTCACTTCCGTCTACATAAATTTTATATTTCATATAGATTCAATCCTTTCTATATAATAGATAACAGACAGATATATTCACAATAAAATTTCGGATAATGAAAATTTATGCATAAAATGAATATTATTTTATAATTATACAATGCGATGCATAAAAATTCAATATAACAGAGGATTTTTATTTTATTTATGCAAATTTTATGCAATATTAGAATTATATTTTTAATACTATACAAAAGTACTAAAAGCAAAAAATTAATTTTGTTAAAAAACAATATGGTTTGTAAAAGGTCAGCAGTGTATCATAATATATATAAATCGTGATACGTTGATAACATAAATTTATAAGGATGTTTCAGGGAGGTATAAAAATGGCTAGTTTAAAGCTGAAGAATATTTACAAAAGATACGCAGGTGGGGTTACTGCTGTTAATGATTTTAATCTTGATATCGAACACAATGAATTCCTTGTTCTGGTTGGTCCTTCAGGATGTGGTAAGACTACTACACTTAGAATGATAGCTGGTTTGGAAGAAATTTCAGAAGGCGAATTGTACATTGGAGATAAATTAGTAAATGATGTTGCTCCAAAGGATAGAGATATAGCGATGGTTTTCCAGAACTATGCATTGTATCCTCACATGACTGTATTTGATAACATGGCATTTGGTTTAAAACTGAGAAAGACTCCAAAGGAAGAAATAAAGAAGCGTGTTCAGGAAGCAGCAAAAATCCTTGATATCGAGCATTTGCTTGACAGAAAGCCAAAGGCTTTATCAGGTGGTCAGAGACAGAGAGTTGCGCTAGGACGTGCTATCGTTCGTGAACCTAAAGTATTCTTAATGGATGAACCTCTCTCAAACTTGGATGCTAAGCTCAGAGTTCAGATGAGAACTGAGATAGGAAGACTTCACAACAGACTTAATACAACATTTATATATGTAACACATGACCAGACAGAAGCTATGACAATGGGTACAAGAATCGTTGTTATGAAGGATGGATACATCCAACAGGTTGATTCACCAACAGCTCTGTATGACAGACCATGTAACATATTCGTTGGAGGTTTCATAGGAAGCCCTCAAATGAACTTTATGAATGCTGTTCTTACTAAGAGAGGAAATGACTTACATCTCGTATTCGGTAAGAATGATATTAGGATTCCTGAAGGTAAGGCTAAGAAGTTGGAAGGAACTGATTACATCGGTAAGGAAGTTGTTGTTGGTGTTAGACCTGAACATATTCATGACGAGGCAATGTTCCTTGAATCAATGCCAGACAGTATAGTAGAAGCTAAAGTTGACTTGGTTGAAATGCTGGGTGCTGAAACTTATCTCTATATGATAATTGAAGGTGCAACTGGAACTGTTACTGCAAGAGTTAATGCTAGAACAAAGACTCAGACTGGTGACGTTATAAAGGTTGCTATAGACGCTAACAAGGTTCATATATTTGACAAGGAAACTGAGCGTACAATCATTAACTAATATCCGTATGGTTTGGATTAAAAAGAATAAGTTATATTGAAAAATAACAGCCTGACACCTTTAAAAGAGGTGTCAGGCTTGTTTGTTGTTGGCCTTAAAATATTTAGCTGTTACCAAGCTGCACCGGCCCCCCAGATAGCTTGCATAGTATTTGCTACAAAAAGTCCTCCCATGGCCCCCCATTGTAATGCAACTGTAATGGGATAAGGTGTAGGGTTAACATAAGGGCCTACCATTACATTATTTGATACCGTACCTCCGGCACCTAGCTGTGTCATTATTAAACGAATCAACAAATGCTCCAGATTTATGACTGCTCCATCAATTACAGCTGTATATGGGGCCCCGGCCGCGGGTGCAATGGGAATACTACCGGCTACCGGCGCTGCTGCAGGTACTAGAGCAGGTGCGGGTAAAGTATTTCGACAGTGAGCAACCCCCCAGGTTACTCCGATATTAGCTAATACAGCAGGACCAAACCCCATCTCGGTAACAGTAGCAAGTCGTGTTTGAAATCGGTTTTGAATATTTGCCGCTATACCTATGTATCTGTTATTTGTCATAGTATTAACAATTATGTATGTTCCTGCCATATTCATGGCAGGAGGAAGAGCAGCGAACCCAAATGCACCCCCTGCAAGAGCGGGAGGTGCCATGCCGCCACAATTGGCAGAGTTGTTTAACGCATAAAATATGTACCCCATTTTTCCTCCTTATCTCGGCCTTTAATATGCCTTTTAGTAATTTTTAATATAAAGGAAATAGATACATAGGCATGAATTATTATTGTGAACCTTTAGTAACGGAAAGTGGTGCCGTACAGCTTGCCATGATATCCATAAGCTTGCTTAAACCTTCTGTTGGAGGCTGCTGACTCGCTCCAACATGAACTTGATATTTTGCCGTTTGATTGGTACTTCTGGTGTTCTCTCTACTGGAGGATACCTTGCCGTGTATTTGTACGGAAAGCCCCCAGAAACTCTTATAACTGGCGTCTATACTACCTTCGCTTTGGGAAGTGTCCTTGCTGGATACTACATCAGTAACTTCCATTTGGAAATCGATTGTAACATTATCGATTAAAAGTGACGGAATGGGTACAAGACCGATAAAGGGTGCCTGTACATTTACCTTATTTACCACTATTCCGGCTTCACTTTCGACAGGTCGTTCCAGTTCAAATTTCAATAACCTCGGTGTACCGTCGTCATTGAAAGCTATAGTCTGCATGAATTGCCAGGATGCTGATGCAAGCTGAACCTGTGACTGGCAAACTGCCTGAAGAGGAGCACCTATTAATTCCGCCATTGGAAGATCTTTAAAATTATCTCCTATAGCCATAGAAAAATACCTCCTATTTTATTATTTATTTTAACTTCTACTCCGGTAGAAACATTAGAAACTGTTCATTTACTCTTTGTTAGGTTCACAATATTTTGGACTAATCTTTTTAATAAATTCATCCAAAAGCCTTGATACTCCCTCTGGAGGATCTATTGTTCTGAATTTCATTGAAATATCCACCATATCTGATTGTTTGTCGTTAGACTTATTTGATGGAACTACGGAAACGTTAAAGCTTCCTCTATCAAGGATATCAGACAAGTTGGAGCATACTTCCTTTTTGACATTGACTTGGTCAATATGAAGAGACATTTCCAGATCTATTTCCTTAAGTGCCAGTGCAGAGGGATTTATTAATGTAATTAAAGGTATTTCAACGCATTTTTCAGAATCTACATTAAATGACTTCGTTTTCGGAGTTCCGTCCGAATTAAAATATTTCTCAATTATTCTATTATAATGTTGATCTAGAATTTCCTGACTACAATTAACAGAATGCAACATTCCCCTCACTATGTCAGAAAGAGTAGTATTAATGTTTTTTTCTTTGTTTTTATCAAAAAGCATGACATTTTCCTCCATTGTAAAAGTGTATATAATTTATATCTATAAAACAGATGGATTGATTCCAATAAATACATCTATATTTAGATTATCTTCAGGTAGCTTTGAATGAATGTTCTTAATATAGACATTGTAAGCCGTTGTAATTTGTTGGAGATTATTTTCCTTTATATACGAAAATAGATCGTTATAGGTATTATGTAATGTGGAAGGGCTACCTACGTGTTTTGCATGGATAGCGTGTTTAATGTGAAATATATCTTTAAATTTATATTCTGTGGAAGTGCTTATCTTTTTATCTATTGGTACGAGAATCTCCATGTCCATTAGAGGTTCGCTAAATCCGGAATCAATGGCAAATGTAGCCGTAATAATCGGACCGGTTTGCTTTAAATTATTTTCGCCTAGATACTTGGCAATTTTATTCATCTCTTCATTCGCTTGGGACTGAGTGATTTTTCTGCGTAAGGATAAGACATTCTCTGCTTTATAGCTCTTTTCTCTTTCAATCTGTACCATAAAAATTCTCTCCTTTTCCATTTGTAATATTATTCACATGGCTAACTATAGAATAAATATAGGTCTATTAAACAATTATATTCTTGAAAATGTACGATATTACTAATTTAGATGCTATAATCAATTTGAAAATAAAAAATCAAGGGGGGCATAAATGACCAAGACATATAAAAATACTTTACACGCCTGCTATCTCGGGTACATTTCACAAGCAATTGTAAATAATCTTGCACCGCTTCTTTTTATCATATTTCAGAATCAATATAATATCTCATTCGAAATGATTGGAAGATTGATATTGATAAATTTTGGTACACAACTTATCGTAGATGCTTTGGCGGTGAGATTTGTGGATAAGATAGGATATAGAATATCTGTTGTAACCGCTCATTTCTTTTGCACTGTAGGTCTTGTAGGTCTTGGAATATTGCCTGGCTTATTATCAACACCATATATCGGTCTGGTCATGGCTGTAGTGCTGTATGCAATAGGCGGGGGTTTGATTGAGGTGTTGGTTAGTCCGATTGTGGACTCTATTCCCGGGGATGCAAAGGCTTCTGCTATGAGCCTTCTCCATTCTTTTTACTGCTGGGGACAGGTTGCCGTAGTATTAATATCCACATTATTCATTAAAATAGCCGGGGAAGGATTCTGGTATATATTGCCCATAATCTGGGCGATTGTTCCTGCTTATAACTTTTTCAAATTCACGAGAGTACCGTTGGTTCCTGCCATACCTGAGCATGAAAGGGTTCCAGTAAAACGGCTGCTGAAGTCAAGACTCTTTTTAATTGCTATGTTACTTATGGTATGTGCGGGAGCCTCTGAATTGGCGATGTCCCAATGGTCATCACTATTTGCACAAAAAGGTCTCAAGGTAACAAAAATTATGGGAGACTTGCTGGGACCGTGTCTATTTGCAGTTTTAATGGGACTGGTGAGGGTGTTTTACGGTATATACGGGCATAAGATTAATCTTAAAAAAGCTTTGTTAGCAAGTAGCGTCTTGTGCGTATTATGCTATACCACTGCTGTTTTTGTACAGATACCGATTATATCGTTGCTTAGCTGTGCACTGTGTGGCTTATCTGTGAGTCTCATGTGGCCGGGCGTTTTCAGCCTTACTTCTGAAAAATACCCCGGTGGAGGAACGGCGATGTTTGGGATACTTGCAATCTTTGGGGATTTGGGCTGTTCTGTGGGACCATGGATTGCCGGACTTATATCGGACTATTCTCAAAAATCAGCTAAACTTGTTGAGTTTGGGGCCTTTTATGGTTTGGATGCTCAACAGGTGGGTCTAAAAACGGGGATATTTGCAGCAACTGTATTTCCGCTTGTAATGATTATCGGACTAAGCTTGTTTAAAAATAAGAATAAGCCTGCAATTATCAATAGATAGTGTTATTTAAAGGTCATTAAAAATAAATTTACAATATGCGTTGTAGTAAAAAAAAATGATATAGTGTATAATTCTAATTAATTGTGATACATTTACGGCAATTTACTATGCTCATTTTAAGCAGGGAGGTTTATGATGTCTGTAAAATTATTTCAGACGCTGTCTGACAAATATAGTGAAATACTCGGCAAAGAGATTGGGGTAACAGATGACAGTGGTGTTGTTATAGCCCATTCAAACTTTCAGATGATAGGACAACAAGACCAGCAAGCTGCTTCTTTTGTACTGGAAAGGGCGCAACAAGCGCTTATAGACGGGAAATTATATAATAAGGTTATCTTGAAGAATAAGATAGAGTTTATTACTTTTATACAGGCGGCTGATCCGCAGGATTCAAAATTTCTTGAATTATTTACTTTAAATATGCTTAACCTTAAAAGTTATTACGATGAAAAGTATGATAAAAATACTTTTGTCAAAAATATCGTAGTTGAAAATATCTTACCCGGAGACATTCTAGTAAAGTCAAAAGAGCTTCATATTGATTACAATGCAATGAGAGTTGTATATCTGATAAACGCCACCAGTGACAAGGATGTCCATGTCCATGAAGTTATAGAAAGTCTTTTCCCAAATAAAGCAAAGGACTTCGTTGTGGTAATTGACGATGACAATGTAGTTCTTGTAAAAGAGGTCAAGAATAAGGATGACTACAAGGAAGTATATAAACTCGCAAGAGTGATTGTAGATACACTTAATTCGGAACTTATGGTAAAAGCTTATATAGGAATAGGGACTATAATAGATAACCTTAAAGATATTACAAAATCTTATAAAGAAGCACAGATGTCCATGATAATCGGAAATATATTCAGTGGAGATAAAAATATATTTGATTATAATAATTTAGGTATGGGGCGTTTGATATATCATATTCCAACCACCTTATGCCAGCTTTTCCTTGATGAGGTTTTCAAGGACAACTCTGCAGATTCTCTGGACAATGAGACAATGCTGACAATACAGAAGTTCTTTGAAAATAATTTGAATGTCAGCGAAACTGCAAGACAGCTCTATATTCACAGAAATACTCTTGTGTACAGACTGGAAAAAATTAAGAGACTCACGGGTCTTGAACTTACCAGCTTTGATGATGCAGTAATATTTAAAGTTGCAATACTTGTCAAAAAGTATCTTGCTAACATAAATGGATAGCAAAAGCTGTAAGGACTGTCACAAAATCCAAACAAGGGAGTTAATTGCAGGTGGTAGAATTTATTGACGTATATAAAAAATACCCGAACGGTACTGTAGCATTAAAAGGAATTAACCTTAAAATAAATAAGGGGGATTTTGCTTTTATTATCGGCTCCAGTGGTTCAGGTAAATCTACTTTACTTAAACTTTTAATGAAGGAAGAATCCGTAACTCAGGGAGAGGTCATTGTAAACGGATACCAACTCTCAAAACTTCATGCAAAACAGGTGCCATATTTGCGCCGCGGTATAGGTATGGTATTTCAGGATTTCAGACTTCTGCCTAATAAAACTGTATATGAAAATATTGCATTTGCAATGGAAATAACAGAGTGTCTCCCTCGTGAAATACGCAGACAGGTACCTATGTCCCTTGCACTTGTGGGTTTGAGTCGAAAAGCCAATGCGTACCCTCACCAGTTGTCGGGAGGAGAGCAGCAGCGAGTGGCTATTGCAAGATCTTTGGTAAATAATCCTGCTCTGCTTATTGCGGACGAACCTACAGGAAATCTTGATCCTGAAAATTCATGGGAGATTGTAAAGCTTCTGACGGAAGTAAACCAGAGGGGAACTACTGTTGTAGTAGCTACTCATGAAAGAAGCATAGTCGATGCGATGAAGAAAAGGGTAATAGCCATAGAGAAAGGCAAGATAATAAGGGATCAGCAGAAAGGGCTTTACGTGGATGAAGATACGGAGTTTAAAATATATTCTTAAAGAAAGTTTTAAAAATGCATATAGAAACAAGCTCATGTCACTGGCTTCAATCAGTATAATAAGTGCGGCTTTGATTCTTTTTGGGGGATTTTACCTGATACTTGTTAATCTGAATCACAATCTTGATATATTATATGCTCAGCCACAGATGCAAGCATACTGTTTGCCTACGCTGACAGACCAACAGATTGCTGGAATCGAGACTGAGATAAAGAACAACAAATATATTGACAGCTATTCTATAGTTACAAAAAAGGAAGCTTTTGAGCAATTTAAAAAATTTCTTGAAAATGATAAGTCCAACGAGGGTGGAGCAAATATACTTGAGGGTTACGACGAAAGCTCCATGAACGTATCTTTTATAATAAAGGTGAAAGACCCTCAGAACAGCAAGCTTGTGGCAAGCCAACTCCGTGCTTTGGCAGGGATGGAAAATGTGAAATATTCTCAACAAACTATAGACATGATTGCTACTGTCTCAAGATGGGTGAGAATAGTTAGCCTTGTTCTGATTGGAGTATTATTAATTGTTTCATTGTTTATTATTTCAAACACAATAAAACTTACAGTTTTTGCTAGACGTAA
This sequence comes from Bacillota bacterium, assembly GCA_023412275.1. GTDB lineage: Bacteria > Bacillota > Clostridia > Acetivibrionales > DSM-1351 > Ruminiclostridium. The sequence continues at coordinate 4,062 of JAEYNY010000039.1, read as the reverse complement.
GGAAATAAATATTATGAAATATATAGGTGCTACCGATTGGTTTATAAGATGGCCGTTTATATTTGAGGGAATCCTCATAGGATTAACCGGGGCGTTGTTTGCGTTTGTAATTATTTCATATCTTTACGGGTTTACTCAGCCAAGAGTAACCAGTAACCTTGCTACATTGGGCGACGGATTTGAAATAATGGATTACAAATATGTATGGAGTACACTTGTTTTCTTCTATCTGGGGGTTAGCGCTTTAATAGGTGCGTCGGGAAGTGTAATGTCTATCCGTAAGCACCTCCATGTTTAGTTAAATTTTATACGTATGATAAATAGGGGGGGTAAAATGAAAAAACGGTTAACTTTGTTAATGGTTATATTGTACATATTTTCGTGTGTAGTTATACCTGCCAGTGCATCCACTTTGGATAAAGCGAAACAGCAGCAGAAAAATGTTAAAGGTGAACTTAGTCAGATAGCCGGTGCAAAGAAAGCCTTGTCAAATCAGATTGAGCAGGGTAAAGAAGACAAGGAAAATCTGGACTCCCAAGCTCAGAAGACTCAGAGTAGTTTGAACAAAAAGTCAGTGGAGGTTTCTGATGTAAAGTCGGATATCGAACGCATTACAAAAGAGATTGAGCAGATAGATAAGGATTATAAGGCTAAAACAGAGCTTTTTAAAACTAGAATGAGGATTATGTACCAGAATATGAATCAATCTCCCTTTGAGGTTTTTGTAGAATCAAAGAGTCTGAGTGAATTTTTTTCCAGATTGGAGATAATTTCGCTGGTAAAGGAAAATGACAGCAAGCTTATACAGGAAATTATAACAGGAAGAGAGAGTACTGAACTTCAAAAACAGGATAAGCTAAGAGAACTTCAGGAAAAAAATGAACAATTAAAGACTTTGACTAATAAGGTTGCAGATATAAAGAGCACAAGTCAAAAAGTTCAATCAGAAATAGAGGCATCAAAATCAAAGCTGAAAGACCTTGAAAAAAAAGAAGATGAAATGATAGCTTTATCTAAGGAATTGGCAAAAAAGATAACCCAGCTTAGCAGTACTACAGCTAAATATGCAGGAGGGGTACTTTCCTGGCCTACACCGGGTTATACGAGAATTTCATCTCCATATGGATATAGGATACATCCTATATATAAAGTTAGAAAGTTCCATACCGGTATTGATATAGATGCTCCATCAGGTGCGACAATTATTGCTGCCAATAGCGGAAGGGTAATTATGGCAGGCTGGAACGGTGGCTACGGTAATTGTGTCATTATAGACCATGGGGGAGGACTTGCAACACTTTATGCCCACCAGAGCAAGATATTGGTACAGGTGGGAGACTACCTGAAAAAAGGTGATACCGTAGGAAAGGTTGGAAGTACGGGCTTGTCTACCGGGCCACATTTGCATTTTGAAGTCAGAAAAAGCGGAGATACAAAAAACCCGCTTGATTACTATAAATAAAATATATATTCAGACAAACCCGCATATTATAAATGCGGGTTTAATATTATATTTTTAGACATATGTATTATCGTATACTTAAAAGTCGGAAAATATGGAAGAATATTACTAAGAAAAAAATCAAACAAGAGGTGTTCTTAATGCTGAATATGAAAGACCAAGAAACAAAACGTTTGTTTTCAGTCATAACAATGACAGCAATAGTATGTTTTACAATATCTATTCTGGTATACGGTGGTTTAATGTATTTTAATGGAAGTTACTCCCTTACTTTTAATAAAAAAAGTGTAGACAGAAACACCATACTAAAATTTAACGAAGCAAGGAGCATACTACAGAAAGCCTACTACGAAAATGTAGATACCAACAAGCTTGTAGAAGGTGCCATAAGTGGCATGGCAGATTCACTGAACGACCCCTATACAGTATATTACAATAAGCAGCAAATGAAATGGTTTACCGGACTTCAGAACAATACTGAGAATGAGTACGTAGGTGTTGGATTGCCTATAATACTTGACAAAAATGGAATAGTAACAGTGTTGGAGCCATATGATAATTCTCCTGCAAAAGCCGCAGGAATAAAGCAAGGAGACAAAATACTTAAAATTGATGGTAAAGACATTACTGGGATAAAGGATGAAACACTAATTGCAAGCATGATTAAGGGCCCTGAAAATACGGAAACGGTCCTCACTATACTAAGAGAATCGGAAAGTAGTACCATGGATATCACTGTTGTACGAAAGAAGATCAAAGCCCTGGTTAACATTCGAAGTGAAATGCTCAATGGAAATATTGCATATATCAAGCTGAAAATGTTTGATAAAAATATAAGCAAGAACTTTATAAGTCAGTTAAACACCTTGGTAAAACAGGGGGCTAAAGGGTTAATAATAGATGTAAGAGATAATCCGGGAGGATTATACGATGAAGTGGTTTCACTGGCAGACAGACTTTTACCAAAGGGAACTATAGTATTTACAAAGGATAAAAGCGGTAAGAAGCATGTGCAGCCATCAGATGCAACAGAATTAAATATGCCAATAGCAGTACTTACAAACGGCAACAGTGCCAGTGCCTCTGAAATTCTTGCGGGTGCTCTTAAGGACTTTAAAAAAGGAACACTAATAGGAACAAAAACCTTTGGAAAAGGATTGGTTCAAACAACTTATTCCTTTAAGGACGGCACAGGATTAAAGGTAACAATAGCGAGATATTATACACCTTCGGGTGTTTGTATCCAGGGACAGGGTATAAAGCCTGATATTGAAATTAAATTATCCGACAAGTATAAAGATACAGATGTTGCGGCAATTCCGAGAGAAGATGATTTACAGCTTCAGAAAGCCATTGAAGTTATTAGTCAAAAATAATACCGGAATAGGTATAAATATCTATTATTATCCACATAATACCAACAGGAGGTGCTGATAAAGTGGATGATAATGAAAAATTAAAGTATGAAATTGCTCGGGAACTGGGTTTAATAGAAAAGGTTATGAAAAGTGGATGGAAAAGCCTTACTCCAAAAGAGACAGGACGCATTGGAGGATTGGTTACAAAAAGAAAAAAAATGCAGGTTCAGGAAAGTCAGCAGATATAATTTGCTGGCTTTCTTGTATATGTTAAGTATAATATGGTACTATTTCAATAGTAAAAATCAGAAGGGTGTGTTTATTTATTTATAATAATTTTGCATATGTTTACGATAAATTAACTCTGGATATTGATTATAAAAGATGGGCGGATTATGTTGAAAGTATATTTAAAAGGAATAATCTGAATGCTTCTATGATACTTGAGCTTGGTTGCGGTACAGGCAGCTTCGGAGTTGAAATGGCCCGTAGGGGTTTTGATATGATATGCCTTGATTTATCCTCCGATATGTTGGACTGTGCAGCTGAAAAGGCTAAAAAAGAGGATTTAGACATACTTTTTTTAAATCAGAATATGTGCAGCTTTGAACTTTACGGAACCGTGGATGCAATTGTATGCCTTTTGGACAGCTTTAATTATCTTACTAATCCGTCACAAATAAATAAAATGTTCAAGTTGGTAAAGAATTATCTCAATCCCGGAGGATTGTTCATTTTTGATGTAAATACCCAGTACAAATTTGAAAACACAATTGCCGACAATCTTTTTTATGAAATTAACGATGAGGTTACATATATATGGGAGAACGATTATAACCCAAAGACGAGGAAAGCAAGATTTGATCTTACCTTTTTTGTAGAGAAGGACGGATTGTATGAAAGATTTGATGAGATGCATTACGAAAAGGCTTACTCTGATAACGAAATAATGGATTTTATCAAAAAATCAGGTATGGAGTTTGTATCCCGTTTTGGAGAATTAACTTTGCGAAAACCTTCTTCCACCAGTCAAAGAAATTTTTATGTTTGCAGGAAATAATATAGTTACATAAAGAGTTTGGAATTTATGTTATTAATTTGAAAGAGATTCCAGAGAAGAAGAAGAATAAATGCTGATAATGGTGAAAAAATAAGCTTGAATCAATTTCATCGGGTGAATAGATTTATAAATGGCATATTATAAGTTAAATATAATTTGACAGTTTAAGTCTTATGTGTTAA
>JAEYNY010000094.1 GCA_023412275.1 Bacillota bacterium | reverse complement strand
TGTTATATGCAAAGTTATCGGCGGAGGATTTACAGGTCAAGCCGGTGCTATCAGACACGGTATTTCAAGAGCTCTTTTAAAGGCTGACGAAGAATTAAGACCAGCATTGAAGAAAGCTGGATTCTTAACAAGAGACCCAAGAATGAAGGAAAGAAAGAAATACGGTCTCAAAAAAGCAAGAAGAGCACCACAGTTATCAAAGAGATAATATTTACAACATACAAAACCCTCAAACGGTTACCGTTTGGGGGTTTTATTTATAAAATAATAACCTTTTTGAGTTAGCATTTCGGTATTGCGTAGGTGTTAGTCCTACTGTTTTCTTGAACACCTTCATGAAAATATGGTTATCATTAAATCCGAGGCTGTAAGCTATGTCGCTGATATTGTCATTGGTCTCGCAAAGCAAATATTTAGCCAAATCGATTTTTTCCTGAATTATATACTGCTTAAGAGAATACCCGGAAAAAGTTTTAAAAAATTCCGATAGATACCGCCTGTTATATCCAAAATATTCAGCTATTTCAGATACTTTAATATCAGTATTTCGATACCATTTAATATAATCCTGAATATCATTAAACAGTTGCTTTTTCTTCATACTTGAATTCTGAGGTGAATTTCTTTCTTTGAACTGGCAGAATAACTCGCATAGTACGGCTGTACTCAGATAATTGTTCTGAAGGCTGTTGTGATAGCTTCTGACACTATCCTGAAGGTGCTTCATAAGAACTATAATCTTCTCAAGATTTGTTGCCTTACCATATCTGGGAATATATATTTTTTCAATGGGAAGTTCCAATGGAATTTCATCTGAAGATACTATTCGAAATGAATTTTCACAGGTAAAGTGTAGCCAATAAAAAGCACAGCTGCTGCTTTTATAGCCTGATTGTTTGGAAAGCGGTGGAAAGAGCATAAATTCACCCTTACATATATCAAAGAACTGCTCATCTATCTGTAAGTAAGCCGTACCTTCCGTAACAACAATAAGCTCAAAATTCTGCATGTACCTTGTAAAATGCATCCACTCAGGAGAAGGAGCCTGGAATTTGCCTGTTAAATCGTATTTCAATGGGGTTTCAAGTGAAAATTCATAGTATGTCATATGACTTTTTACCACCAATTCTGTAGAAAATACATTTAATTTATATTCACAAATTGGTACACTTAAATAGAAATACCAATTAATTCATAAAGATGCATCTACTGGAATAAAATTCATATCATACATATAAGGTAAATGCATTCTAAAAGAAAATTGGGTATTTCCGAAGCCTTTGACTGCAACAACTTATTTTCTGCTTTATAGAAAGAGGCCTAACACCTAAAGCAGAAAACTACCCGGGTGATAGGATGTTGGGATCAAAGACTGCGCAATGAGTAGCTGTTTAACATATATGGAACACGCTTACTCATTTACTAAATTATATCAAAAATTCATGTCCTAAATCAAATATTTGATAAGTAGCTTTCTTACATTCGAATTGGGAGAGGCACCTTATAAGTACCTGAGAGTGTAGTATAAGGATACACTGCTATGTAATGTATAAATTAATTTGTTGCATTATTCTGTCTATATATTCCCACTTAGTCTAGCCAAGTTAAAAATGTAATAATGGATGCATGTGCATTCACTAAAAAACTCCACCATTATAAAAAAAGAAGGAGAGATTTACTATGTCTAAAATTCCTAAAAAATCCATTGGTTCATCATTACTTTATATGTTTGCACTACTGTTATTGGCTCTTTTGACACCTTCAATTGTGTCCGCGGAAAGTGTTGATAAACTTCAGCCATTTGATATGGAGCAGGTTAATGTAACCGATCCGTATTTGGTAAATGCATTTAACAAAGAGATTTCATACCTGCAATCTATTGATCCTAACCGTCTACTGGTTGGTTATAGGCAAACCGCCGGTTTATCCACAAGTTACAGTAAGTATGGCGGTTGGGAGAGTACACCTCTTGAAGGACATACATTGGGTCATTACATGTCAGCATTGGCCCAGGCCTACAAAAACACCAAATCCAATTCTACAGTAAATGCAGATATGAAAAAGAGGATTGATTTAATTATTTCTGAATTACAGCAATGTCAGAACAAAAGGGGTGACGGATATATATATGCCGAGTCACCAGCACAATTTAATGTTGTAGAGGGAAAAGCAACAGGTACCCTCTGGGCACCTTGGTACACTATGCACAAAATAATGTCGGGGCTTATTTCAATTTATGAATTAGAAGGTAATCCGACGGCGTTAACTGTGGCAAGCAATTTGGGAGACTGGATTTACAACCGTGTAAATGCGTGGGATGCTGCAACACAGGCTAAGGTATTGGGTGTAGAGTACGGGGGAATGAATGATTGTCTCCTTGAATTATACAAGCTGACTGGTAAAAGTAATCATTTAGCGGCTGCCAAGAAATTTGAAGAACCTTCTTTACTTAATACCATTGCTGCGGGAAATAATGTGTTACCGGGTAAACATGCCAACACAACAATACCGAAATTTATTGGTGCAATTAATCGTTATCGTACATTGGGGACATCAGAAACTTCTTATCTTACAGCGGCACAACAATTTTGGAATTTTGTGATAAGAGATCATACATATGTTACAGGTGGTAACAGTCAATGGGAAGCCTTCAGAGCAGCAGGAAAACTTGATCAATATCGTGACGAAGTAAATAATGAAACCTGCAATTCCTACAATATGCTAAAGTTAACACGTGAACTATTTCAGGTGACGGGGGATGTCAAATATGCAGATTTCTACGAAAGATCTTTTATAAATGAAATTTTGGCGTCTCAAAATCCTGAAACAGGAATGACAACATATTTTAAGCCAATGGGAACAGGATATTTTAAAGTATTCAGTAAACCATTTGATAACTTCTGGTGTTGTACAGGAACCGGCATGGAGAATTTTACAAAGCTAAATGACAGCATATATTTTAATAACGGCACAGACTTATATATAAATATGTATATTAGTTCGACCTTGAACTGGAGTGAAAAAGGCCTTTCATTGACACAGAAGGCTGATGTACCTTTATCGGACACTGTAACCTTTACAATTGATAGCGCTCCTTCCTCCGAAATAAGAATAAAATTCAGATCACCTTATTGGGTTGCTGCTGGTAAAAAGGTAACTGTTAAAGTTAATGGTTCATCAGTTAATGCTTCAGTAGTTAACGGATATCTGGATGTAAGCAGGGTATGGAAAGTCGGGGATAAAATAGAGTTGACCATTCCTGCCGAGGTACAGATTTCAAGGTGTACTGACAATCAGAGTGTAGTGGCGTTCACCTATGGCCCTGTAGTTTTATGTGCTGGACTGGGAAATGAAAGTATGACTACATCTTCTGTTGGATGGAATGTAACAACGGCTACCAAAACTGTTACAGTGAAGGATACAATAAACATAAATTCCTCTACCTCTGCGAGTTTAGATGACTGGCTAGTTAACATTAATAAATATTTGGTTCAGACGCCTGGAAAGTTGGAATTTACTTTTAAAGAAACAGATTGTAATAATAGTTTTGTATTAGCTCCTTACTACAAAAATTATACCGGACGATATGGAATCTACTTTACATTACAAGGATCGTTTACAGGTTCAAGGGATCCTTTTGCCAAGATTGAAGCAGAAAGTTATAATACTCAGTCAGGTATCCAAGATGTAACATGTGATGAGGGAACAAGTGCAATAGGGTATATAGAAAACGGCGATTATGCAGTTTATAACAATATGGATTTTGATAGTGGTGCAGTAGAGTTTGTCGCAAGAGCGTCCAGTGCCCAAAATGATGGGAAAATCGAGATTAGACTTGATAGCACCACCGGTCCTTTGGTAGGCACATGTCAAATTGCCAGTACAGGTGGATGGCAGATTTTCACTGACTCAAAATGTAGTGTTAGCGGTGTAAACGGAAAACATGACATCTATCTTAAATTTATCGGAGATAGTGGATACTTATTCAATCTTAACTGGTTTAAATTTATTAAAGAAGATGTCTCTGCGGTACTTACAGGAGATCTCAATGGAGATAATGCTGTTGATGCAACTGACTTCGCTCTGATGAAAATGTATCTTCTTGGAATAATTAACGATTTTCCTGCACAAAACGATATCGAGGCAGGAGACCTAAATAAGGATGGTGTAATAAACGCACTTGATTTTGCTGTGTTTAAGAAATACTTACTGGTAGTATAGAGGACTTGCCTTATACAACATAGTGAGGAAAAATAAAAATTAAATAGGTAGAGTTCAATTTAAAAACTGGGGTATTAGAGTACAACTTAGACCCCAGTTTTTTCTGTTTTAACACATCGTCTTATATCCCACCGCTAAATGTCAGTACCAAAAGCACTGCATTTGCTGCCAGTATAACAGAAGTAATAATCCAGCCCACCACATTTGTTACGGGTTTATTTACGAGGGAGCCCATAAGATCCTTGCGCCTTGTAATCAGCAACATAGGGATGATTGCAACTGGGAGAATAAAGCTGAGAACTACCTGACTAAGCACAAGAGCCTGCATTGGATTAATTCCCAATATGATTATCAGCATGGCGGGAAGCATTGTCACAATCCTCGTAACGTTATCGTTTATTTTAAGTCCTACAAAACCCTGCATAATGGTAGTACCTGCCATGGTGCCTACCACAGAGGATGAAAGTCCTGAGGCAACAAGAGCCAACCCGAAGGCACCGCTTGAAGCAGCCCCCAAAAGTGGTGAAAGTGATCGGTGTGCCTGTTCTATAGTATCAACAACCAAACCGTTTTTGTAAAATACGGCTGCTGAAACGATGACCATTGACGCATTTATAATAAATGCAATATTCATTGCAATGGTAATATCCAATCTTTCCAGTTTGAAATGCTTTTTCTTCTGGGTTTCTGTTAAATCCTTATTTCTCTGCTGAACCAGTTGTGAGTGCAGGAATATTACGTGTGGCATTACAGTTGCACCTAACATACCAACAGCAATCATAACTGCCTGGCCGTTAGGAAGAGACGGCATTAAAACGTGAAGTCCGGCTGATGCCCAATCAGGTTTTGCAAGAAATACTTCTAATGTATATGAAATACATATGACTGCAACCAAAATGGAAATAATGCCTTCCAAAAACCTCTGGCCATATTTCCCCATATATACAATAAAAAAAGTAAGTACGGCGGTAATCAAACCGGCAAGTGCCATCGGAATATGAAACAATAGGTATAAACCAAGAGTACATCCGAGAAATTCCGCTAGATTTGTTGCGATGGCAGCAAGTTCAGCCACAGTCCAGAAACACCAGTTTACTTTTCTCGAAAAAACCTTTCCGCACATCTGAGGAAGATTGTAACCTGTAGCAATGCCAAGTTTCGCTGACAAGGACTGAAGGAATATGGCCATCAAATTACTCCAAAGGATGACCCAAATCAGATTATAATTAAACTTGGAGCCACCGCTTATATTTGTTGCAAAATTACCTGGTGCTATGTAGGTATTGGCACACTAAAAAGGGTTTTCAAAGTTATAATGAATTTTAATAGTCATGTCTTCAAAAATTTCTATTTTATCAATAAATTTAGTAATGGTATGTCTTTCAATGTATTTAAAACTTACAAAGTCATTAACAAGTTTTTTAATTGAATCACTTGAATTTTGATTTTTTTCTTCAGGTTTAATTTTCTTTCTAAGAATATTGAGCCTTGTGCTCAAATATTGCTTTTCTTCAGACAATAGGCTGCTGATGTCTTTGAATTCGTCTACCGTAATCACACCGTTATTTTTATCCTGATAAGATTTAGAAATATGCTTCCTGATGTCTGCCAGTCTTTTTTCAATATCTTGTATTTCTTTCTTTATGGTAGACCATTTATTGCGATTTTTAGCATTGATTTGGGAAGATATCTCTTTTTCTGCCATAGTTATTAAAGCATTAACGTTCAGGGTTTGTTCGGCTATTGTACGCACTTCCTGTTTTATAATACTACAGAGCATTTCCTCTGAAAAAGTGTGCCTTGTACACGTTCTGTATCTTTTGTAGTTGGAACACATTGTATAGAAATATTCACCTGTCCTTGAAAAGGTTATACTACCACCGCAATCTCCGCAAAATATCAGGCCTGACAGTAAGTGTGGGTGAACTATACTGTTCCGGTGATAGTTTCTTTTACTCATAAGACACTGTACTGCTTCGAAGTCTTCTTTTGATATGAGAGGTTCGTGAGTATTTTCAACAACAATCCATTTTTCTTTGGGTATGTTTTTGAATCTCTTTGACTTATAGCTGACTTTTTGAAGCTTGCCTTGAGAAACTGAACCTGCATAAGTGGGGCTTAAAAGAATCATCTTTATAGTTTCAGGATTCCAAAGATAGTTTTTTGTTCTTCCACCTCTATATAAAGTGGTGTTTTCTTTATATTTTGCCGGTGACATAATGTGCTCTTGGTTCAGTATTGTTGCAATTCCATTAAAACTCATGCCTTGAATATACATTTGATATATTCTTTTGACTACCTCACAGGTTTCGGGATTTACCACAAGTAAATTTTTATTCTGTTTATCCTTAAGATAACCATACGGAGCAAAAGCCCCTATAAAACTGCCTTCTTCTTTTTTAGATTTAAGAATACTCGTTATCTTGGAAGAGGTATCGGAGGAGTAAATCTCGTTTAAAAAGCTTCTTAGAACCGGCATGATGTCTGTCTGAAAATTACGACAATACGAATCAGTACTGTCATTAACAGCAATTAATCTAACGTTATTCATTGAACAATATTCAAAAAATTTTAATGATTCCAACAGGTTTCTGCCTAAACGAGACAGGTCTTTTACAATTATCAAATTTACATTATTGTTTTCAACATCATGAATCAGCCTGTTATAGCCGGGTCTGTCAAAAGTTGTTCCGGACACACCGTCATCATAATAAATATCTACTAATTGCCAGTTGGGTTTACTTAAGACTATAGGCTTTAAAAATTGTATTTGATTTTCGATACTCTCGGAATTTTTGTCTTCTCGTGATAAACGGGCATATATTCCGACTTTGAAAAAGTCATGATTATTTTCGACATAATTCTCAGTTAATGAAAACAAATCTATTCCTCCTTTTAAACTTTTGTGTTGGCATTGTTTTTATTGGTGTTTTGCAAATAAAACATTAAACTTTCCAAAACAAGCTGTTCAAAGGATTTGCCTGACAATTTATACTCAGACTTTATGTTGTATTGAAAGGATTTACTCTTTTTACCCATAACTATCACCCTCTACAATGTATATGACTTAAAATGCTTGTCTTAGTAGCTACGAATGCGATAAGTAAAATTTAAGGAAGTAAAAAGCCTATTTTACATTAAAGGAAGTAAAAAGTAGAATTACTATTTTACAATATATGATTTAATATAATACAATAAAACAAAATAGAAACATATATAACATAAATTGACAAAATGCTAAATAAGTGATAAATTATAAATAGCTAAATCATTTAATTTCAAAATTCAAAAACGGACAATAGCATAGAATATCCTCTAATCATAAATTATTTAAGATTGCCATTGGAAGCACAATTGCAGTTATTATTCTGTTATACCTTGGCATTTGAAGGTTATCAAATAAAAAAACAGGACATTATGAGGATTAAAATATATAGGTTTTTAGACATATTATTTCAAAACATAATAAGCTTACCGAAATTCACAAAATCTTTTGTATTAACAGATTCGTATTTTTTTTCACTATTAAGTGAAAATGTAATAAATAAATCTGAATTAACTGCTTCAAGCTTATAATAATGGCACATTAACTTATTAAGATATGGTAAATGGCGTGTTGTAAGTGAAGCAAAGGAAAGGATAGGATATGTTAAAAAAGGTATTTTTATTTCCGGGGCAAGGGTCACAATACGTAGGTATGGGAGAAAAGCTGTGCAGACGTTCTGAAGTTGCATCAAGAACATTTGATGAAGCAAGTGAAATACTGAATTTCGATCTGAAGAAATTATGTTTCAAAGGGGAGCTTACCGAACTCACAAAGACTGAAAATCTTCAGCCGGCAATATTGACAATGAGTGTGGCTTCATTCAGAGCATTTACGGAGCAGTTTGGAGCAAGGGCAGATTACATGGCAGGACACAGTTTAGGTGAAATATCGGCCTTGACATGCTCAGGAGCAATAGCTTTTGAAGATGCAGTAAAAATAGCCCGCCAAAGAGGTAAGTTCATGCAGGAGGCCGTTGCTGAAAATGTTGGTGCAATGGCTGCAATTCGAAATATAGACAAAGAGACAATTGAATTAAAGTGTAAAGAGGTCGCAGGAGATAAAAAATCCGTCTCCGTTTCAAACTATAATTCCAGAAACCAAATTGTAGTATCCGGTTATAAGGAAGATGTATTAAAGCTAACTGAAATTCTGACAGATATGGGTGCTCAAGCTAAAATGCTTCAAGTAAGTGCACCCTTTCATTGTGCATTGATGCAGCCGGCAGCCGATAGGCTTAAGACTGAACTTGAGAAATACACATTTAATGATGTAAGATATAAAGTCCTTTCTAATGTCACCGCTCGACCATATGAAGGCAAGGAATCGATTATAGAGAATCTGGTAAAACAGGTTGTAAGCCCTGTTCAATGGATTGAGTCCATGCTATATCTCCGTAGAAAAACAGTTGAAATAGGAATTGAATTAGGTGCAGGAAGTGTGCTTAAAAATATGATGACACACAATACACCTTCTATTCGTGTATTTACATATGACAATGACAGTGATATTAAGACATTGGGAGAGATAGATTTGACCAGTAAGTACTCATTTTTCTCCAGAGCTATGGGTATAGCTGTCGCAACTCCTAATAAAAACTGGGATAATGAAGAATACCAAAAAGGCGTGGTTGAGCCTTATAGAGTAATTCAAAAACTCAATGAAAAAGCCGAAAATGATAATTCAGAAATATCAATAGAAGACATGAAGAAAGCTGTTGATATGCTTTCAATTATTCTTAAGACCAAGGGTACATCAGAGGTTGAAATTAAGGAAAGAATGGAGCAATTCTTTTGGGACACAGACACAATGGATATGTTCTGTAAAGCTGAGTAAACGTTATAGTAAAATCTCAAAGATTTAAATTTAGATATAAAATAAATCAGCGGTAATATAAGTATGGTTATTGCTGTGGAGAGGATAAAATATCAATGAATTTAAATGTGGATATGGAAGATTTTATATCGGCTATTCACACTCAAAATAAATTGGTCCAACAGAAACCCATTTCAACGACTGATATAGCAATAATAGGAATCAGTGCGAAAATTGGTAGTGCCGAAGATGTTAATGAATTCTGGAATTGTATAGGTAATGGATATGATTTAATAGATACCTTTCCGCCAGACAGGCAGAGAGATATTGACAGATATCTTAAGACATGTTTTGGAAAAGAAAGTAGTACTTTCATTGAGATGGCATATTTAAAAAATGTAGATTTGTTTGATGCCGGACTTTTTAATATGACTCCTGTAGAGGCTGAATTAATGGATCCGGTTCAAAGGGTATTTCTTGAATGTATGCTGGTAGCTGCCGAGGATGCGGGTTATGGCGGCAATAGGCTGTTTGGATCAAAGACGGGCGTTTATGTTGGTAGTAACAGTAATACAAATGATAATTATTTTTCTATGATATCAGCACTTTCGCCTTCAAAAATGGGTTTGGCTTTAGCAGGAAATTTAAATTCTGTAGTAGCAAGCAGATTCAGCTATTTATTCAATTTAAGAGGTCCTGCAGAAGTGATAGATACTGCTTGCTCTTCTTCTTTAGTGGCAGTACATACTGCGTGCCAGGCTATAAGAAATGGTGAAGTTGATATGGCTTTTGCAGGGGGAATAAAAATTGGTTTGATTCCCAGATCAGTAAGCAATGAAAATGATATAGGAATCACATCCTCAACGGGAAGAACAAAGACCTTTGATGATGAAGCCGATGGCACCGGGGCTGGGGAAGGAACCGGGGTAGTTCTTTTAAAGCCTTTGTACAAGGCGATAGAAGATGGTGATAATATACATGCAGTAATAAAAGGAACTGCAACTAACCAGGATGGAACCTCCGTGGGCATTACCGCTCCCAATTCACAGGCTCAGACAGAAGTGTTGCTGGCAGCTTGGGAGGATGCAAAAATAAATCCTTTGACCCTTCAATATATAGAAGCACATGGTACAGCCACTAATCTTGGAGATCCAATAGAAATTGAATCAATTACCAGGGCCTTTCAAAGATATACTGATAGGACCCAGTTTTGTGCTGTCGGATCAGTAAAGACAAATGTAGGGCACCTCGATTGTGCAGCGGGTATTGCAGGCCTTATCAATGGGGTTATGATGTTGAAAAACAGGAAAATACCGCCCAATATTCATTACAAGAGCGGAAATCGTAAGATAGATTTTATTAATTCACCTGTTTATATAAATGAAAAACTTGACAACTGGGAACGAAGCCAGATGCCGAGAAGATGCGGTGTGAGTTCCTTTGGTATAAGCGGAACAAATTGCCACATAGTACTGGAAGAAGCTCCGGCTGTGATAGAAAGTGTAAAAGATAGCGGTTACCATATCTTAACAATATCTGCAAAGAACAGGAAGACTGTTGATAAAATATTAAACAGCTATTCACAATGGGTGGAAGGAATTAAGGAGGTCTCCCTAAGAGATCTATGCTATACAACAAATGTAGGAAGAGGACACTATAATTGCCGTATGGCCATTATAATCAATGCCGGAAGCGACTCTGAAACATCAGTTGCCTTCCAAAATAGAGATTCGGATAATACATTTTACGGAGAATTTCAAATCAGTACCAATAATGAACTACATAAAGAAGGTAGCATAACTATTCAGCAAAAGGCTGAGTATACTAAAAAAGCTAAAGAAATTGTCAATAGCATAGTTTCTGAAAAATCCCAGCAAAGAAAGAAAACATTATTGCAGGAGCTGGCATTGCTTTATGTATCAGGTGGAGACGTTGAATGGGATACGCTATACAAAGAACAATCTTGTAAAATGTTAAGTATCCCTACTTATCCTTTTGATCATAAGCGATATTGGATAAGCGGTGAAAAAAGAGTTAGCGCTGTTAGTTCTACAACAAAAAAAGAGTATGAAAAAAGACTTCATCCTCTTTTGGATCAATGTTTGGTTGATTCAATGGAAATTGTTGTTTTCTCAAAAGATATAAATGTAGATAATTGCTGGGAGCTTAAGGAGCATGTCATTGGCAGAAACCATGTCTTACCGGGTACTGCATTTGTGGAAATGGTACATAAGGCGGGAAGCAGGTATTATCGGACAAATAGTATTGAAATTGATGAACTGCTGTTTTTAATGCCTTTTTCATGTAATGAAGGAGAACAAAGAGAAATACAGGTTATAGGAAAGATTGCAAATGACTGCATTGAGATAGGAATTGTCAGTGCTGAAGCAAATGAAAGTGAAAAAACATGGATTAGCCATGTAACTGCAAAAGTGAGAAAAACTTCTCCTAATGTTATGGAAAAGTGTGACATAGCTGAGATTATCAAAAGATGTCCGGAGACTTTAGATGTATATTCCAAAGGACATTCTCAAAAGGGACATGTTGCTGTAACAGACAGATGGAAGACCAACAGGATGGTTCATTTTAACGAGACGGAATTGGTAGCAAAATTTGAACTGTCAGCAGAATACCATAAAGGATTAAATGACTATTATCTATATCCTCCATTATTGGACGGAGCAGTCAACATTGGTAACATATTTACGAAAAGTGGTTTTTGCCTCCCTCTGTCCTATGGTAACGCAAAGTTTTACAAGCCTCTGCCCGGTGAATTCTACAGCTATTTAAAAGTAAAAAATTTAAAAACCAGTGATGAGATCACAATATTTAATGTTTGTATTGTCTCAAAAGAAGGTGAGATTATTGCTGAGATTGATGATTATATTTTAAAAGAGGTAGATGAGAGGGAGATGAGCAGAGTTAAAGGAGAAATGCTCTACTCAGTGAAGTGGGTTGAAAGTCAAAGAATACAAACTGCCGATAGCAGTTTATTTGCAGATAAATCCATATTACTGATTAGAACAGAAAATCAGCAGGATAACAGGATTTATAAACAATTAAAAACCTTGAATGCAAAAGCAATAATCGATGTAGTTATATCCGATGAGTACAAAAAAACCGGTCCTGACAGTTATAAGATAAGGTGCTGTGAAGAGGATTTTGGAGAAGTATTTGATGCTTTTTCGGATCGACACATTGACTATGTATTCCACATCGCATCCTTGGAAGAAAATAATGAAGATACATTTGAGAATCTCCACCGCAGTATTGATGTGGGGATAAAAAGTATGTTTGTTTTCCTTCAGAGTATTGCAAAGTATCAGGTTAAAGTAAAAAATATTACCTCATGTATAGACAACTCAGTTACAGTAAATGGTAATGAAAATGAAATAAAGCCAATGAATAGGGCATTATCAGGAATGCTCAAATCAGCTTCAAGGGAATTTGATAATATACGATTTAAAGTTATTGATATTGATGAACAAACAGACGCCTGTGTGATATTGAATGAAATACTTTACGGTGAAGATATGGTATTAACAGCATACAGGAGTAATTGCAGGTTTATTGAAGCCTTCTCCGAACTTGTCCAAAGTGAAAGAAGGAAAGTTTCAATCAAAAATGACGGAGTGTACATAATTACCGGAGGCCTCGGTGGTGTAGGGCTTGTTATTGCAAAGCAACTGGCTGAGATGAACGGAAATGTAAAGATAGCACTTCTAAATCGCAGCAAGGCTCCACAAGAAGTCCTCTCGGAAAAAGATGATAGGACTCTGAATTCTCTGGAGAAGATTTATGAAATAACCGGAGATAAAAGTTCACTGGAAACAATATCTGTGGATATTTCCAATATTGAAAGTGTTACCCGTGAAATATCCTTACTAAGAGAAAAGTATGGAAAAATTAACGGTGTGATTCATTGTGCAGGTATTGCCGGAAAAGGCTTTTTATTGAGAAAAACATGGGACGAATTTGAAAATGTTCTTAGATCAAAGGTGTATGGTACGTGGATCATTGACAAGGTAACTGAAAATGATGATCTTGACTTCTTTATTATGTGCTCCTCCATTTCCTCTATTTTTACATCAAGCGGCCAGAGCGATTATTCAGCAGCAAATTCTTATATAGACAGCTTTGCGGAAGCGAGAAACAAAAGGAATAAGAACACTCTGGCAATAAATTGGACAGGCTGGAAAGAAACCGGCATGGCTGTAGACTATAAGGTTAATCAGGGGGAAAGTTTATTCAAATTTATTGATAATGCACGGGGACAGGAAGCATTTGAATATGCTCTTGGCGTCACTCAACCTAGAATAATTATCGGTGAGCTAAACTACGACATGATTCAGAAAAGCCGAAATTTTCTTGATGATTTACTTATTTTTTCAAACAGTATTGAGAACAAACTAAGGCAATATCAAAATTTGAATAATGATGAAGATGAGCAAGAGGAAATAAAGATAAGCGTCTTAGGAAAAAGCAACGGTGATATTACATCAACAGAATACCAGGTTGCAAAGGCGGTAGCTAAAACACTCAGATTCGAAGAAGTAAATATTTATGACAAGTTCTTTGAAATGGGTGGGGATTCATTGCTGGCAGCTTCCTTTAAAAAAGAATTGGATAAATTATTTCCGGATGTAATTGATATTACAGATGTGTTTACGTATGTATCCGTTTACGAAATGGCCAAATATATAGACAGTAAAATAAATACACCGGGACCAGGTGTAACGGAAGATAATAAAGTTCAGACGGATGATGAGTTAATGGATTTATTAATGAAACTCAACTCCGGCTCCATTGATATTGAAGAAGCGGAGAAAAGGCTGCTATAAATCGGGAGGAGAAAAAATATGAGTAATTTAAAAAAGTACATTTTGGAGCAGGTCGGAAGCAAAAAATTGTCGCAAGACGATGCTTTTAAAATGTTAAAAGAACTCCAGGAGAGCAATTATGCCAAGGATGAAATAGCTATAATCGGTATGGCGTGCAAGCTTCCGGAGGCAGAAAATCCACAGGAATTCTGGAATAACCT
Organism: Bacillota bacterium; assembly: GCA_023412275.1. Taxonomy (GTDB): domain Bacteria; phylum Bacillota; class Clostridia; order Acetivibrionales; family DSM-1351; genus Ruminiclostridium. Next base: position 15,782 of record JAEYNY010000094.1, on the reverse strand, counting down.
TATAAGTGAGTATAGGTGTTTTATTCCAATGCCTTCAGAGAGGCACGATTTTTACGAACCTTTTAGGAATCCCCATTACGCTGAATTTTTAGGAATGAAGGCTATACCCAGACGAACAGAGACAGAGGATACCAGTCTTGTTTCTGTAATTACTGACATTGATAAGTTTGATGCTGCTTTTTTTGGAATTCCCCCTAGAGAAGCAAAATATATTCATCCGGGGCAAAGAATATTTCTGCAAACTGCATGGTCTGCTATTGAAGATGCCGGCTATGGTGTAGACAATATACAGGGCAGTAATACAGGTGTGTTTGTTGGTGAGGATCGTAATAATACACTTTTATACAAATATATAACCGAGCCTGACCAGATGCACCTGACCGGGTCATGGGAAGGAATAATGGCAAGTCGAATAAATTACATATTTAACTTAAGGGGACCATCCATGGTATTGGATACGGCATGTTCTTCTGGGTTGGTTGCTATTCATGAGGCAAGTAATGCCTTAAAGAACCATGATTGTGAAATGGCTATTGCCGGAGGTATTTCATTGGGTGGAGGAACAACTGGAACCGGGCCTGACGATGAGGATGCCACAGAAGATGCATTGGCTGCAGTTGCATCTGATGACGTTGTTAGGGCATTTGATAAAAAGTGCTCAGGAACTGTTTTCGGAGAAGGATGTATAACTATTGTTCTAAAACTATTAAAAAATGCTATAAAAGACGGAGATAATATATACGGTGTAATAAAGGGAAGTGCTCTGAATAATGATGGGGCATCCAATGGTATTACAGCACCAAATCCGGTTGCGCAGGAAGATGTAATAAAAGAGGCATGGAGTAATGCCAACATTAATCCTGAAACTGTCCAATATGTTGAGGCCCATGGAACAGGTACTATATTAGGAGATCCTATTGAGGTAAAAGGTCTTACTAATGCATTCCAAAAGTTTACCAATAAAAAACAATTTTGCGGTTTGGGCTCATTAAAGACTAATATGGGACATATGGTTGGAGCATCAGGGTGTGCCGGTGTAATGAAAGTGGTACTAGGCTTACAGAACAATGTCATCCCTGCAAGCATGTATTTTGAGGAGCCAAATCCGCACATTAATTTCGTTGAATCACCTATGTTTATGGTAGATAAACCTATGATATGGGAGAAACGGGATTTGCCGAGAAGGGCCGGGGTCAGTTCCTTTGGATTCAGCGGAACAAATGGTCATGCAATTATTGAAGAAGCTCCTGCATTGGAAGAAAGAATTGATATAAAAGACGGAAAGCTCAATGTTATTACTCTTTCAGCAAAAAGTGAAACTGCTATCAACAACCTTGTTAAACGATATCAAAAATTCTTGTGTGACAAGGCAGAGCTTGATATTAAAGATGCCTGCTATACAGCAAATACGGGTAGAGGTCATTACGAATACAGAATTATAATGCTGATTGATGATTTAAATTCGTTAAAACAAAAAATTAATCTTTTAGCAGAACGTGGAATAGCTACCTACACTGAAGAAAGCATCTTCTTCGGTCAGCATAAAATTGTATCGGATAAAAGACAATCTTTGCAGGATAATGAAATCAAAGAATCAGGACTACGTGCATTAAATACTGAAGTTGAGCAGATGATGCCGGAGTTGTTCGAAGCTGATAAAGATAGCTATAACAATATGCTTCAAAAAATGTGTACATATTATGTGAAAGGTGCCAACATTGATTGGAAAAAGCTGCATTCAGGCAGAAAGAACCGCAGAGTAAGTCTGCCTACATATCCTTTTGACAAAACACATTATTGGGCAGACGTAAAGAAAACAAAAATTACAGGTAGTGTTCAAACAGAAACCAGCACAAAACTCCACTACCTCATTGACCAACTTGCTATTTCATCAATGAACGAGGATATATACCGTGCAAAACTGTCTCCTGAAACCCATTGGGTATTGAAAGAACATGTTATCCTTGGAAACAGCACTGTTCCCGGAACAGCATATATAGAGATTGCCAGGGCTATCGGAGAAATATATTTTAATACGGATGAGTTGGAAATCAATAACTTCATTTTCCTGACTCCTCTTGTAGTACCAAATGATACACACGTAGAAGCTCAGATTATTGTTTCCAAAAAGGATGATCAAATTCAGATTACAGTTGCCAGCATGATCAAGGATGAAAAAAGCGGTGTTGAAAGATGGGTTACACATGCAAAAGGTGAAATAACACAGCATAAAAAGAGTACAGCGGAAATCCTTGACTTTACAGGTGTTATAAGCTCCGAAGATGCTCAGGAATCACCTACAAATCTTCCGGCTCTTAATGCACAAGGCTTAATGGGCCTTGGAGACAGATGGGACAATGTAGTAAAAACATTTAGACAAAAGAATGTAGCAGTGAGTGAAATAAAATTATCTGACAAATATGCAGAAGATTTAAAGGAATTCAAATACCATACCAGTGTGCTGGATATGGCAGTTAACAGGCCTGTTCAGGAATTTACTACTGGAATGTATCTGCCTTATTACTATAAGAGATTCACTATGTATGCGCCACTTCCTGCACATGTATTCAGTAAGGCTACCCTTTTGGATAAGAACACACATAATGATGAAACAAAAACATATGATGTTGTCATATCCGATACAAACGGTAAAATTGTAGCCGAAATAGAAGGCTATGTTGTTAAAAAGGTAAACGCTTTCAATGATTATGTCGCTAACTCCTTCTATGGTATAGATTGGGTTGAAACCGATCGTGATATTAATTTGAGGGATACCGGGAAACAAGTGCTATTATTCAAAGGAAACAGCGATTTATCCCAAAAGGTTGAAGTTAAACTTAGAGAGAGTGCACAGAACCTGGTTACTGTTGAGTTTGGCAGTGAATTCAAGAAAGTAAATGCAAATCAATACATAATTGGAGAGCAGGAAGATGATTACGATATGCTTATGAAGGAGTTATCTTCTGATGGCATTACTGACATAATACATATGGGAACTGTTGCTTTTGACATTCCGGACAGCAAAATTGAAGATTACCAAAAGGCTCAGAACAACAGCATCTATAGTCTGCTGTTCACTTCAAGAACTATGCTTAAAAACAAAATAAGCGGAGAGATAAATTTTGTACTAGTCACTGATAATGCTCAGGAGGTTAATGGTAGTGAAAAGACTGTTAAACCGCTGAATGCCGCATTTATATCACTGGCAAAAACAATTGTTATGGAATATCCGAATATCAAGATCAGAAGTATAGATATAGACGAAAACACTGATTTTGAATTGGTTTACAATGAAATCCACAATGCTGAGTATCGCCTGAGAACTGCCTACAGGAATAACATAAGATACAGAGAGTGTCTTGTAAAGCAGGAGGTCAACAACTCGGAAGAATCAATAACCGGTATTAAAATCAAGAATCAGGGAGCATATTTAATTACTGGAGGTACAGGTGGTCTTGGCTTGGAAGTTGCAAGATACCTGGCAATGAAAAATAAAACAAATATTTGTCTAGTATCAAGAAAAGAGCTTCCATCAAGAGATACATGGAGTAGTATATTGCAGGAAGCATCAGATAAAAAATTATGCAAGATAATAAGTAAAATCAAAGAGATAGAAGAACAGGGTTCTGTTGTTTCAACATATAGCTCTGACATAAGTGATAAATGTCAAATGGAAGCAGTTTCAAACGATATAATACAGAAGTTCGGTAAAATAAACGGTATATTCCATTGCGCAGGTATTGCAGGGGATGGCTTCCTTTTCAATAAAAAAGTAGAAGTATTCTCCAATGTACTAAATCCAAAGATAGCTGGAACAAAGGTTTTAGAGTGTATAACCGAAAATCAAGATCTGGATTTCCTAATATTATTCTCCTCTATGACCACATTTTTCAGTGCGCCCGGTCAAGGCGACTATACAGTAGCAAATGCATATCTTGATGCATATGCCCAATACAGAAATAAAATGGGTAAAAGAACCTTTGCTATTAACTGGCCTGGTTGGAGCGAAACAGGTATGGCAGTTGATTACAATATAGCAAATGCGGTTACATTGTTTAAATCAATTCCTACCAACAGGGCACTTTCAGCATTGGATACAATAATCAGCACCGGTGTTACAAATGTAATCCCCGGAGAAATTGATTACGACATTCTGATGTCATTGGTGGATGCAATGCCAATGCTGCTATCCGAAGAGTTTACCAAGGCATTATCCAGAAGAAAGAAAAATAGTGAGGTCAAGACTGGTAAGGCAGCTTCTTATGAATCTCTGCAATCAAGAGAAATAGTTATACTTGGAAAGCCGGCCGATGAGCTCACTGAGTCTGAAACTAAACTGGCACAAATATACGCAGCCGTACTGGAACTTAATGAGATTGATATATATGACAGTTTCAATGCCATGGGCGGTGATTCCATTATTGCGACGGAAGTATTCAAAATATTAAACCACTATTATCAAGGATTATTAGAGGTTTCGGATATGTTTGTTTATCCGACAGTTGCTGAAATGGCGGAATACGTGGATAGTAAGCTTCTTAGTACAGGACCTTCAGCATTGGAGGAGAATGAGAATGTGGATGATATGCTGGAGAAATTCGAAGAGGGAGAAATTGAAGTAGAAGATATGATTCAATTCTTTGAATCAGAGGATGATTGATAATCATATCCCATACTGAGATCAGGAAGGAAAACCTATGGAAAAACTAGGAGTTATTTTCCCGGGAACGGCATCTTTTTACACCGGCATGGGAAAAGAATTGTATATAAATTACCCTATCGCAATGGAAACATACAGGGAAATAGAGTCACTTACCGGATATAATTTGACCGACAGGCTCTTTGACAGTTACTGCTGTGAAGAGTTTACCACAGAGGAAAAGAAACTATCTGTTTTAGCGGCTGAGATCATAGGTTTCAAGTTATGGCAGGAGAAATATAAAATTAATCCCGATTGTTTTGTTGCAGAAGGTTTGGGAATTGTTCCGGCACTTGTATGTGCCGGAGCAATCACTATAAATGAGGCTGTATGTATTATTCAGGATATATCTAATGTGGAAAAAACCATATTCAAGATTCCGGAATATCCAATACTTTCAGAAGCCAACGGGTATAGGGATTTTGGAAAGGAAGATATTCCATTCCTGGTTAAAAAAACTTTAGATGTTGAAAGTTTGAAAATTAAAGAGTGTACGACAGTCTTAATAAATCGACAGATAGACTGCTTATTAGAAATAGGACCTGACAACCGTTTGTTTAAGGAATTCAGCACTATGCCTCAAAAGTTCATTTGCGGTTATTTTGATACTATGAGGGACAAAAATTACATCATTGAGAATCTCAGCTTTAAAAAGTTTTTCAATCTGAAGTATTTTATTATGAGACTTCTTGGAATTGCTGCGTCAACACGGAATTTTAGTACTGACTATTCGAACTATGAATCGGAAGTAGTAAGAAATTATGGAAAGCTAAAGGAATTATGTGACGGACTTGAGAAAAGCGGAGTTGAAGTATCAGGGAGTCATGTCTGTGATGCTGTAAAGTTGTTAGATAGTATTCTAATGCATAAGCAGGTACCATCGGAAGAAATAGCTGAACGTTACAGTATGCTTACTGAAGAAACGCTGATCTGTATTAATGATTATTTTGATATAGATCAATAAATCAGGAGAATATCATGATTGACGAGAAGAAATTAAGCAAGTACATATTAAATGAATTGAAGAACGGAAATATAACAAAGGGAACGGCTATAGAACTGGTAAAGCAGATTAACTATACTGATCCTCAGGACAATGAAGTAGCTGTAGTCGGTATTGGCTGTAGATTCCGGGAGGCTGATGATTACCAGTCCTTCTGGGATTTACTTATAAATAAGAGGACTGCGGTGGACAGATGCTCTAAAAAAAGGGTTTATGCAATGGAAAAGATCCTGCCTGAAGGGATTTTGGATGATGTTACAACTCATAGCAAGGGAGCCTATATCAATAACCTGTTTGATTTTGATTATCAACTATTTGATCTTACCTTTGAAAATGCCACGATAATGGCACCCAGTCAGAGAATTATGTTGGAGGCTGCATATAGAACTCTTGAAGATGCAGGCTATTTGGGTGAAAGATCAAAAGAAAATATGACAGGAGTTTACATTGGAAATAATTTCACATCAGAATTATTGATTTCACATGCCTCCATAGTTGCACAGGTGGGAGTTGGGGGATTTGAGTCCATTATGTATAATTGGTCCAGCGGTTTGGCCACCAGAATATCAAAGCATTTCGATCTGAAAGGCCCTTCTTATGTTATTGATTTAAGTTGTGCTTCTTCAACAGTAGCCATATTTAATGCTTATAAGGCAATACTGGACAAGCAATGTGACTCGGCAATTGCAGGCGGTATAAATGTAATTCTGAAACCTAATATCCGTATACCGGGAACCGATGATAAGATCTTTGAACACGGAAATGATGTTATCCAAAGAGATTATGATGATAATCCGGGTGGTGTGTACCATGGTGAAGCGGCAGCGGCACTTTTTTTAAAACCTTTAAAAAAAGCACTACAGGATGGAGACCGGATTCATGCTGTATTTAAAGGTTGAAGCATGAACAACAACGGAACAGATTGTGATTTTAACGGCAGTAGCGTTGCTGCCATTAAAGATGTTTTACTCAGTGCGGTCAAAAAGACAGGAATCAATATTGAAGATGTCGGCTGCTTTGACGGGGAAGGCTCCTCCGACAGACATGAGGAAATGCTCCAGACCACAGGGTTGAGCGAAGGGATTAAAATGCTTACCCATAAGAGGCAGTATTGTGCAATAGGAAGTGTACCACCAAGTATAGGGTATATACAGGCTGCAATGGGAGCTTTCTGTGCGATTAAGGGTATATTGTCCCTGAAGCATAATAAAATTCCGCCCGTATACCACTTTATAAAGCCAACTTCCTTACTTAATTTTGCTGCTACTCCCTTTTATGTAAATGATTTTGCCGTCCAATGGGAAAAACAGCCTGACACTAAACGATGTACAGGTATTTACTCATTTGGTTACGGCGGTAACAATCTTGTGACCTTTTTTCAGGAAGCACCGGAACCTGAAATATTAGAAGAATCCGGTGAAGACGAATTATTTATTTTATCAGCTAAATCAGCCTACTCCTTCAATAAATATATTGATTCGTATATTAAGTTTTTAAAAAGAGAAGAAAAGAGTCGTATTATTGATATTTGTTACACTGCCAGTGTAGGTAGAGCTATTTATCCAAATTACAGGCTAGCTATTATTGCAAATAGTTGTGAGGATTTATGTTTAAAACTAAAGGCCTTCAAAGAAGGAAAGATTCTTGATAAAGTTTATTACCAATGTAATGAACAAGCTGATACCAGGACAGCGAGACCGGATATCAGATTCGAATCTATGCTACAAGATAGAGATTTGGATAATGTGGCTAAGGAATTTTGCAAGGGAAGTAATATGAGTTTCAGTAAAATGTTTGATACAAAAGAAGTCAGGATATGTACATTGCCAAATTACACTTTTGACAGGAAAAGATGCTGTATATTTGATCAATATAAGAAAAAATAAAAGCTAAGAAGTTTCAGTTAAGTCTGAATTTGAGAAAGTACCCTTAAAATAGTTTTGTTGACATATATTTCATATGATAATATAATATGTTATATATTACTGTGTCATACACAATAGTATACAGCGCAAAATGTTTTGTTATTAGAACGAAATATCTTTAAGCACCTAAAGGGTGTTAATTAAAGGGAAAGAGGGGGTAATTTGGACGCGAAACTTATTAGTGAAATGAATAGGGGCTATTTGCAGCTGATAGTTTTGGAATGCCTTTGTGAACCCATTCATGGATATGGGCTCATCAAAAAGTTGAGAGACATTGGGTACGATTCGGTAGAAGCAAATACTTTGTATCCTTTACTGTGCCGATTCGAGAAAAACGGGTGGGCAAGCAGCGAATGGGCACTTAACGACGGTCAGCCGCAGAAAAAGTACACTATTACTGCTGAAGGAATAAGTGTACGGACTCAGTTAAATGAAATATGGAAAAGGCAATGTAATATCATGATGAAAGTAAAGGGGAGAATGTATGACGAATAATTTGAAGACATATTTGAATGAAATAAGTCAATATCTTTACACAAATAATTCAAAGGACAAAGAAGATATTCTGAAAGAGATTGAGGCGTATATTCTTGAAGAAACTAAAAATACCTACCAAAAAGTAACGGAAGAAGGAATCCTAAAAGTTACAAAAGATTTCGGATCTCCCAGAGAGGTAGCGAAAAGGTATATGCATGAGCTCCAAGAGAACACAATCCCCAGAAAAAGATTTTTTATGATGCTTCTAAGCATAGTATTTGCCATTCACTCAAGCATATATATGTTTTTAATGATTAATAATATTGATAGTCTGGCTTTTGACAATTCATATTCTGACAATGTGCAGCTCCTTTTACAAATCTTAAGTGTATTTGTTGTTTTATTTATGGACGCTGTTCTATTGCTACCTATTACTGCGTACTTATTTAAAAAGAAGCGTGATTTTAAATTTTTTAAATTTATGAATGACAATGATGAAAATACCAGCTTATCGGATATTAGTTTTTTCCGTCCTAAACAAAGAAAAGACAATATTATTCTGATGTTTGTAAGCGTAGTTGTTTTTGCTGTAGAGTTATTGGTTTACGCAAAGTACAAAACTCTGTTTGTTATTTCCTCTTTAAAGGATCATAACGTAATTCTTGCGGACAGTGCAATATGCAAGGCCGTTTCCATAGCAATTATAGTTGTAACGGCAATTCATTTCGTTAACTACCTGTATAAAGCATTATCAGGCAAAATTTCCGGAGAACTCTTATTGACAACTACAAGATTAGTTTTGTTATGGGCTGCTATAAACGTCATAACATTTTACCGGAATGAAGTCCCTGAATTTCAGGATGCTTTGAAAGGTATGAGTTATCTTAATATAGTTATGGTAATTGTGGTTGTTTTGTTTTTGTACAGCTGCATTCGGAACTGTGTCATATCAAACATAAAATATAAGTTAAAATAAAAAGTTTGGAGGGGTATATAGTGGTTTTAAAAGTTGAAAGCATGGTTAAGAGTTTTAATAAATTAGTTGCAGTAAATGGTATAAGCTTACAGGTTAAAGAAGGGGATATCCTAGGATTACTTGGCCCGAATGGTGCAGGTAAGTCAACATTTATCAATGCGATTCTGGGGCTTACAAAAGTAGACGAAGGAACCATTGAGATTTTTGGGAATAAAATTTCCAGGGCTGCAAAAAAGAAAATTGGCTTTGTGCCTCAGGAAATTGCTATATGTTACGAACTAAATGCATATGACAATGTTGCCTTCTTTGGGAAACTTTATGGTTTAAGAGGAGCTGCATTGAAGGAAGCAGTAAAAAAATCATTGGAGTTCATCGGCCTTTGGGACAGAAGAAAGGAAAATCCCAAAAAATTCTCCGGAGGAATGCAAAGACGTCTAAATATCGCATGTGCTATTGTTCATGAACCTGAACTTTTGATAATGGATGAACCGACAGTAGGTGTTGACCCGCAATCAAGAAATAATATTCTGGAAACAATAAAAAAACTCAATGAGAACGGGACAACAGTTATTTATACTTCCCACTACATGGAAGAAATTGAGGAAATATGTACGAAAGTAGCAATTATTGATTTAGGAAAGCTTATTGCCGAAGGAACAAGCGAGAGTATTAAGAATAGTATTCTCACCGAGAGATTGACAAAATTTGAAGTCGAGGATGATAACGGCAAATGTGAGAATATCATAAAGGACATTGAAGGTGTAATAAGCTGCAGTGTCAATGAGAATGGAAATGCTCTTCTGGTAAAATCAAAGAAAAACATCGATAATCTTCCTATTATGATTGAAAGACTTGTAAAAGGCGGAGTAAAAATCATATCTGTAAATATTGAGCAACCAACACTGGAGGCTGCTTTTCTGTCTTTAACAGGTAAAACACTAAGAGATTAAGTGATTGGAGGATAGCAATGAATACATTATATATTGCTTATTATACAATAAAAAGAATCATGCTAGATAAAAGGACCAATATAATGAAAATATTGATTCCGATTGTCGCCATAGTAATATTGGGTATGGCATTAAAAGGCTCTTTTGAGCTATCCAGCATGGATATTATAAAAGTAGGTTACCTGAACCTTGACAGTGGAAAACAGGGAGAGAACCTTGTAAAAATCCTAAAAGAGGATAAATCCATTAAAGAATTGATAAGTCTTGTTCAGGTTGATTCTGTTGATAAAGCTGAAAAAATGATTTCTGATGATAAAATTTCTTCCCTTATATTTATTGATAAAGATTATACGAAGCAAATAGAAAGCGGTGAGAAATCAAGTGTTACGATATACTCCAGCAAATATTCAGACTACAAACTGACAGTCGTACAGAATATTATGGATTCGTATGTCAATATTGTTAACACAAATATAGCGGTTGCTATGGTAACAGGCAAACCTGCAGAATACGATTCCTCTTCCAGTATTAAGGAAATACCTATTTCAATCAATGGTAACAGGCCAAAAGCTATTGACTATTATGCAGTTACGATACTTGTGCTGTCGCTGTTATCCGGTGCCGCCTTCGGATGTGAGTTGGTGGGAGAAGATTACATAGGAGTAATGGGCAAGAGGATTAAAAGTACTCCGGTTAGTCCGGTTCAACAATATGCAGGAAAGATGATAGGGGCATGCCTTTCGAACTTTGTGCAGGGTCTTGTCATGGTCTTATTTACAAAGTTTGTTCTTAAGGCTAATTGGGGAAGCAATATATTCATAATATTGGCTTTCACATTACTTGTTGCAGTATTTGCTACAGCGATAGGTGCTATGCTATGCATAATGTTCAATGATGTAAACCGTGCAGGGGCTTTATCAAGTCTCCTTGTTCCGATATTTACATTTATTGCAGGAGGATACGTAAAAATTGATTTTGGACCTATTAAATACCTTTCACCAAACCAATGGGCACATACAGCGTTTTTTAATACCATTTACAATGGGGATCAGCATCTTGTAGTAACCAATGTTCTTGCGTTACTTATAGCTACCGTTGTTATTTCGGCTGTTTCTATTATATTGGCAAGGAGGAGAACAAATTGACAGTATTATTAACTAATATAAGACGTATTTTCAAAAAGAAATTAAACTTTCTTTTTATGTTGGTTATACCGGTTCTTTTAACTGTTGTAGTTGTGGTTGGCTCAACAGGTAATGCGGTATACAAAGTGACTTTGGTGGATAATGACAATACAAAATTGACTCAGTTGTTTTCAGATTTCCTGAAGGATAAAAGTGAAAATATTAAGCTGGTAGACTTCAAAGAAGATGAAATCAAAAATGCAGTTATAAATTCCAAAATTGATTGTGGAATTGTAATAAATAAAGACTTCACAAAAAATGTTTTGAGTGGAAAAGATGATAATGTAGATTTCTATATGCTTGAAGGAACTAACGCAAATGAACCTATAAAACTGTCAATAAGCAGTTTCTTCAGTTCTGCTAAAACAATAAGCAAATCTGCAAATCAAGATGAAAACATATTCTATCAATCTATGGATAAATATCTCCATGGGTCATTGAAACTCGACAACAAGAAATTTGACGGGGAAGCAGAAAACAGTCAGAGAAAGACATTATCAATAGGATTCTTTGCGATGGGTCTGATGCTGCTTATGATGTCAGCTACAACATTGATAATGAAGGATAAAGAATATAAAACCTTTACAAGAATTATGACAACCCCAGTTTCTCTTAGAAGTTATTTTCTCCAGAATATCATCAGTTTTACACTTGTTGCCTTTATCCAAATAGTAGTCGTACTATACATATTATGGAAAGGGTATCATATCGATTTCGGAGGAGTATTCCCGCAGTTAGTACTATTATCCATGTTGTTTGCACTTACATGTGTTTCAATAGGAATAATAATCTCAAGGTATGCAAAAAAGTCATCGCATGTAAATGCAACGGTAGCTTTACTAACTATGCCTATGCTGATGCTGGGAGGTTGTTTATGGCCGTTTGATTTTATGCCACAATCATTGCAGAGGATAGGACAATTAATACCCACCAGATGGTATATGCTGGCGGCAACAAAGATATTTGAAGGTAAGAGCATTGCGGACTGTGCTGTTCAGATAGGATTGATGCTTGCCTTTGCCTTTGTAATGTTTGTATTAACTTTCATCCGCAAGGTTGACATGTCGAAGTCCTGATTAACAGGCTGAATAAAAAGGGCCCGAAAGTATTGTATTAGTAGAGGAGCGTTATATGAAAAAGGTAATGTTTATAAATCTATATGATTTTTCAAGCTTGAAACGTATACAGACTCCATTGGGATTATTGTCTTTATACTTTATTTTAAAAAACAGAACAGATTACGATGTAGAGATATGTGATTTTAATGATGTGTACTATGAAGGTATTCTGAAGGATGATGGTTTCCAGAAGAATATTGATTGTATGGTTGATTATATTATCGGAAAGAAGCCCGATATAATAAGTGTTTACACAATGTGTAACAATTATCACATAGCTCTGTTTTTGTGCAAGGCAATCAGAACAAAGAATCCCAATATTATAACATTACTTGCGGGCCCTCATGCAACTATGGTTGCTGAAGAAACATTAAGCGGATTTGATTCTATTGATTATATTGGTTTAGGTGAAGGTGAGGAAACAATTGTCCCTATACTAAACGGCATTTTCAATAATGATGTTGAAGGAATTGTCGGTTTGGCCTATAGAGATGGTGAAGGCAAAATTATAGCCAATTGGAACAGGACTGATATTGCAGATATTGAAAACCTGGAAGTAATTGATTTTACTAAGGTAGGGGTTGAAGCTGATAAGATCCGGGAACTTGGGTCTGTAGATATTGAAGGCGGAAGAGGATGTCCTTTCAGATGTGCTTTTTGCTCAACGCAAAAATTCTGGGGAAACCATTTCAGAGTAAAAAGTATTCCGAAAATTATTTCTGAAGTAGAGTTTTATATGGAAAAACTTCAGATCAAGGATTTCAATTTCCAACATGATTTATTTACTTTTAATAAGAATTATATTCTTGAATTTTGTGATGAAATAATTAAAAGAAAAATGAATATAACTTGGAAGTGCAGTGCAAGAATTGACACGGTAGACCGTGAAATGCTACTTAAAATGTCTGAATCAGGATGTGTAGGAATATTTTTTGGAGTTGAGACCGGGTCAAAAACAGTTCAAAGGGCTGTAAACAAAAACTTAAAGCTTGAAAAGGTGGATCAGGTTTTAAAAGGGTTGATAGAAAGTAATATAACAGCGGTGTTTTCCTTTATATACGGATTCCCGACTGAGTTGGGAGAAGACCTGAATGATACTCTTACCATGATACACCGAATTAAGAAAAGTAATATTACACGAAATTATAAAGGAACGTTTTTGATTGAATTATGGCCACTGGCGTTCCTGCCTGGTACAAGCATGGGACAAAACTATTACGATGATCTAAAGTTCAATGAATTCCGGGGAATGGACTTTAATAATAGTGACTATACCAGATGTTCTGAAGTAAGCGATCTTGTAAAAGAAAATAAAAAAATATTCCTTAATTTTTATAGCATTGAAAAAAACAGTACAGTGGAGTTTAAATTTTTAAATGTTTTTATAATGTATCTGTTTAATTTCTGCTATTCATTTATTTATGAGGCAATGGATTTAATTATAGAACATTATAATAATAATATTCTTGAAATGTATCTGGATTTCTTTAAATACAACAGGGACGAAGTAATAAACTTTTTTCAAAATAAAACTATCGGAGGAATACTCCCCAAATATGACGAGTTGGGTGATTTCTTCAGCATACTGGATAGCTTTATAGGGAAGAGTCCAATATGTAAAAATGCTAGTGAGAAATATCCTGATACTATGAAAACGATTAAATCATACGCATCAATGTTTCAAGGAAAATCAAATAAAAATAGTCAAAGTTCGGGCAATGCACAAGCCGCCTTATATAATGCATTAGAGAGAAGATACCCTAAATTACTGTTGCCGGTAGAAAAGGGGATGTCTGCAACTGAATTATACCGAGATGTTGTGAGCAGGGGAAAAGTATATAGAAATAGCGGTAATCTGTTTATAACCTCGGATAAGGATTTTACGATTCATTTGGATACAAGATCTGAACAAATAGAGCTTATATATATGCATAACCGCGCTGACTATGAAAGATTTATTCAAGTAATGGCATATCGTTGTGAACCTGTACAAATACCTGATAAATCAAATATTTTTATACTTAATGAAGTTACAAATTGGGAGAAGATAAGAGAGTATAAAAAGGAATGTGTCCGGATGGGGGGAAATGAGTGGGAAAAAGAGTTGGACGCTTTCATGAGTAACAGAAAAAATTACACGGAAACAATTATGGTATGCGGTCCAAAGTCAAGTGAGGTTCCCGGTTATCCGGAACATAGCCCGGATTCAATAGAAAATATCAAATTCAATGCAAAAATCAGACTGTTTCAGCAACTTTCATCTTACTTATCATCAAAAAACAATTTGAAAAGCAGTGATAAATTGACCAATAGACTTGTAAATGACTGTGTTGCACTGATATTAACTACAGGCCAGTACGATAAGGAAATCGCCATGTCAATGGTAAATATAAAGGATGGAGAATGCTTAGATACGGACAAGCTCCAGAAATATATTACCGAGGGTGAAACTATAGAAGGACTAATTTGCAAAACTGTCAATCTGACTTCCCAGTTGAAAGACATATTCGGTAGCTACAGCGGAGATTTGGGTGACCCGGAAAGTTTAATTGAACACATTTATGCGAATGTGCTCAGAACGTTGTAGGCGAATTTTGTTTGATAGCTCAAAATCAAAGGATTGGGAACAATTGAGAATGGTTCTATTATTTGAATGGTAACAAATGCATGAGATTCGGAAAATAGATTAATTGTACAAAAGGAGTTTGGAAGAAATAATGGAAGAAAACAAACGTTATGAAGACAAGATTCCTATGGTCAATTATTGCAGTAAAAATAAATTTGCAGAAAATAATTTACCTTGTGATGATATCATGATTCCCAAATGTGAAGATAAGAAGACAGTGGATATTAAAGCCCAAGAGGAATACTGGAAAGCAATGTTTGCTGATGAGGTTCCTGTTCTGAATATGCCGCTGGATTATAGAAGACCGTCGGTGCAGAGCTTCAGAAGCAGGGCTGTAGCAGCCAGTATACAAGGGGAACTGGCTGTAGATATTGAGGAAATCCAACGTAAGACAGAAACAACAGATTATATAATATTTATGAGTGCACTTATGATCCTACTGTCAAAATATTCAGGACAGCAGGATATAGTCATAGGCAGCCCAATGTCGGGAAGGACCCACAAAGACACTCAGAATATCCCTGGCATGTATGTAAATACACTGGCATTTAGAGGAAAGCCGGAGAAAACAAAAAGGTATTCCGACTTCCTGAGTGAGATAAAAGAAATATGCCTAAATGCATATGAGAACCAGGACTATCCATTCGAAAAGCTGATTGAGGCAGTGAGTGCAAACAGGGAATCATCCAGGAATCCTTTGTTTGACATAATGTTCGTTTTGCAAAATTATGATCACGGTACAGGAAGCTTTGACACAATGGAAATGGAGGAGCTTGACAAGTGTGAATGGCACAGGACGGCAAGGTTTGATTTATCCGTAATTG
>JAEYNY010000061.1 GCA_023412275.1 Bacillota bacterium | reverse complement strand
GTTTTCTTCCTGAGAACCATCACACCAGTAAATCTGGTCTGGTTGACACATGTCGGCAATTTCTTTAACCCAAGCTTCTAATTTCTTGTTTGTAGTCATTATAATTCTCCCTTCAATTTATAAAAATATACTGCTATCAATGAGTAGTATTTGTGATTAACACGGTACTATTCAGTATTTCAGGTAAGCAAATTATTTGATAATTTTTTCACTAACAATCTTAACATACAGTTGTATAAATTTCAACACATGTTTTTGTCACATTTTTATTTTTTTAATGAAATATGCAACTTTTAAATTTCAATAATTCATGTATATATATTCATACAAAAGTATATTTATATATTTTTTAGTTTTAGTTTCAGGTAGTTCAAGGCGTGCAGCTAATGTTTAAATGTTTTTAATTACATACAATGTAATTTACTGGTTTAGAAAACGAAGTGTTTTAACTGTACATATTGCATGACACACCTGGCCAAAGTGGTTATTTTTAGTTAATAGGTTTAGCAATATTACTAGTATTCGCATATTCTGAAATATAATACCCAAGTTATTGAAAGGTGGAGTGTTTTTTGTGTGCAAAAATTATTAACTATTATGCCTGCGCAAACTCATCGAAGGGATTTGTAAATTACTTGGACGACAATATTAATTATCTGGACAGACTTTTTATTCTTAAGGGTGGTCCTGCTACCGGGAAATCTACCCTCATGAAAAGATTCGGCAAGGAGTGGTACAATAGAGGTTTTGACGTAGAGTACATTCATTCCCCTTGTGACAATAGCTCAGTGGATGGTATTATTCTCCCTTCCTTGGGAATAGGCGTTGTTGATGGAACGTACCCTCACGTGGTAGAACCCAGAGCACCGGGAGCAATTGAAGAGTACATAAACCTTGGAACTGCCTGGGACAGCAAAAAGCTGATTCCCCTAAAAGACGAGATTCTGAAAATCAATAAACAAATTGCTTTGTGTTATGAAAGTGCCTATAAGCTCTTCTCACAGGCCTTGAAAGTTCACGATGAATGGGAAAAGATATACATTTCAAATATTGACTTTAACAAAATGAACGAACTTACAGAAGAGACTATAAACACTATAATAGGTTATAACTTTCAAGATAAACAGGCCGGTGTTAAGAACAGATTTTTTGGGGGTGCTACTCCAAAAGGGTCTGTGGATTTCGTCATGGACCTTACCTCCGATATGTCAAAAAGGTATTTTATCAAGGGAAGACCCGGCTCCGGAAAATCCACCATGCTTAAAAGGATTGCCCAATCGGCTCAGGACAAAGGATTTGATGTAGAGATATATCACTGCGGCTTTGATCCTGACAGTCTTGATATGGTTATTATCAGAGAATTGTCTGTCGCTGTATTTGACAGTACCGCTCCTCATGAGTATTTCCCCTCCAAGGATACCGATAGAATTATAGATGTGTACTCCTATGCCATTAAACCCGGTACCGATGAGGAGTTTAAGTCTGAGCTTCAGGATATCGTCTCAAGATACAAAGGGTTAATCCACGAAGGTACACACTATCTTTCCAAAGCTAAAGATCTTAACGACGATCTTGAAAATATATACATAGATGCAATTGATTATGACATAGTTGATAAAATAAATCACGATCTAAGGCTTAAAATAGACGATTACTTTTTCAGTATGGCATAAGATAATAGATAAGGCACCCGACTGATATTTCACACTAAATCAAGCCGGGTGCCTCTATTTTAAAGATCTAACATAAACTGGTAGATTTTATCCAAAACTGTAGGAATATTTTCATGACCGTAATCTGGATAAATAAGCATTTGTTTTTTGGAAGTTATCTTATTATAAGCGGAGAACTGTGTTGAAGGTGGACATATATTATCCATCAGACCCACCCCCATCAATACCTCCCCCTTTATATGTTTGACAAGATATTGTAAATCTATATACCCAAGCTTCTGGAACACTTCCTCTTCCCTCTCATGAAGCGGGTCAAAGAACCTGAAGTAATCCCGGATATCGTTGTAGGCGTCCTTTGCCAGATCCATTTCCCAAACTCTTTTGTAGTCGCACAGGAACGGATAAACAGGTGCAAGCTTCTTGATTCGAGGTTCTAATGATGCACATGCAAGTGTCAAAGCTCCTCCCTGAGAAAATCCCATAGCGCCCACTCTGTTCTCATCAACCTCCGGCATTGACATTACAACTTTAGCCAGTTGAGCAGTATCCAGAAAAACATGTCTGAAAAGCATATTTTCAGGCTTATCATCCAGTCCCCTCATTATATGGCCGTGGACAGTGTCACCCTTTACGGATCCTGAATCCTCCGAGTAACCTCCCTGACCACGGACGTCAAGTGCTGCAACAGAGTATCCCAAAGCAACAAAATTCAGTTTGTCATTCCAGTCACCACTGTTACTTGTGTAACCATGAAATTGTAGTATTGCAGGATGAGGTTTATTCCCACCTTTGGGACGTAAATATTTAGCATGTACCCTTGCTCCTCTTACCCCTGTAAAGTACAGGTCAAAGCACTCTGCAAAAGGCACCTGAAATTCGGATGGAACAAGTTCAACCTTTGGATCGACTAAATTCAGTTCTTCTTTTGCTTTAGCCCAGTATTCATCAAAATCCGGCGGGCATGGATTAATTCCATTATACTTTTTCAATTCTGCCAATGGCATATCAATTAACGGCATATACAAGTTTCCTTTCCATTTTCCATATATGTTTAACTTTTTTATTTTATAATATTGCTTACAAAAAAACTACCCTTGTATGAACGGTCTTATTATACGACCGTCCATACAAAGGAAGTAAAAGTGGGGGAATATATATAATTAGAGTTTAAGCAACGCAGTTATTATATAGTTTAGTACAAAAAGTCCCGTTACAATGTACATGACAGGGTGTACGGACTTTGCTTTTCCTTTGAATATCTTTACAATCACATACATAATAAATCCGGAAGCGATACCACTTGATATACTGTATGCAAATGGCATTATTGCGGCTGTAAAGAATGCCGGCAACGCTTCATCAAAATCATCCCATTTTATTTTTGCAAAGCTTCCCATCATCAGCACACCTACTATTATCAAAGCAGGTGCAGTGGCAGCTGCCGGAATGACTCCTGCAATAGGTGCAAACAGCAGACACAAAGCAAATAGTGCGGCGGTAAATACCGATGTAAGACCGGTTCTTCCGCCTACACCTATACCGGCTGCACTTTCAACATATGTTGTTGTATTTGACGTACCGAATACCGCACCAATAGATGTAGCGATAGCATCTGCAAAAAGCGCCTTATCCATTTTAGACTTAAAGCCTTTTCCCGCGAACAGCTCTGCTTCATCCTTATCATCGAATATACCGCTCTTACGACCTGTTCCGATGAAAGTTCCTATTGTATCAAAGGTATCCGATAAACTGAATGCAAGAATTGTTACTAAAACAAGAGCCAATTTACCCGGATCACTGAACAAACCTGCAAAGTCCATCTTGAATGCTGTTTGAGCAATATCAGCTACCTTGTATGATGTAGACATGGAAATATCAGTTACATGTAACGGAATACCGATTATTGTAGATGCAACTATACCTACAAGTATGGCACTTTTTAACTTAAGAATCATTAAAACAGCTGTTATTACAAGGCCAATCAATGCTACCTGTGCAACAGGGTTTGTAAAGTTTACAAAAGCCGGAACTACATTTGCTCCGTCTGCTACAACAGTAGCGGATTTGGGATCATTTCCTAATATTTTTAGAGGTTCCCAAGCCTTACCCTCGGATGTAAACTTTAAAAATCCTGCACTTTTGAACCCTATATAAGCGATAAATAATCCGATACCACCGCCGATGGCTAACTGAAGAGATTCAGGAATCGCCTTAATAATCAACTTTCTTATCTGAGTTACCGTAATAATTATATTTATGACACCGCAGATAAACACCATTGCCATGGCTTGCTGCCAAGTGTACCCCAGTCCGAATACAACCGTAAAAGTAAAAAATGCGTTTAATCCCATACCGGGAGCCTGTGCATATGGAACATTGGCGAATAACCCCATAATAAGTGTTCCTACAACTGCTGCAAGTATGGTTGCAACATAAACACCACCTTTAGGAATACCTGTTTGCCCTAAAATAGTAGGGTTTACAAAAATGACATAGGCCATTGTAAAAAAGGTAGTGAATCCAGCCATTGCTTCAGTTGCAACACTAGTTCCGCTCTCCTTTAGTTTGAATTGCCTTTCAAAAAAACTCATTACTTCCCCTCCTGAAATCATGTCGCCATAAGTTTATTACCAATGTTCTGAAAAACAGAGTAGTTTTATGACGGATTTTGAATAATATTGTCAAAAATACAGGAATATTGTATCATAATTTTTACTATTATCAAGCTTATTTACAGTATTCTTTAAAATAAACTTTTTTATGTTTAAATATGGATTTAAACATGAAAATGTTCGTGGTAATTATTTCAGCTATATTGCGGGAAATAAAAAAGGCAAAACCAGCGGTTAGCTGGTTTTGCCTTTTAAAACTTTATTTACTTTGGAGTTGTTACTTCTGTGTTGGTCTTCTGACCGGGATTTGGAACCTGTCCGGCACTTGTCTTAACTCTTGCCTTTCTTTGATCAGGCTGTTGCTTTTTTGACATTATCCTTTGCCTCCAAATAATTATATTGCATTTCAGTTTTTATTCTGACAGGTTCCAGAAAATTTTATGCGTTTTAAGTTAATTTTTTTCTTGTAACTGGCTTGGATGCTTTTCGAAAAAATCCACCCTTGGTTCCAGGAACTTGAGTTTATGGTTTTCGCGGTCTTCCATAAAATCATAAATGGTATCAAATATACGATCCCAATTCCAGAATTCTTCGCCAAGATTAAGATACTCTAGTATCATCTCTGTTCCCTTAGGTGCAATAGGATGCATTAGAACAGTTGCTGTTCTCACCATATGCAAAGAATCAACCAATACCTTTGTTCTAAGTTCATCATCATTATCCTGCTCTGCCTGCTTAATATACTTTGACCAGTATTTATTAATATTTCTGATGTAAGTGTCCATGAGGCTCATAACCAAATGAAAATCTGTTTTGTACATCAATCTTTCAAATTCAATTATGGTCTTTTTTGATTCCTCAAGAACTTCACTGCTTACTTCAGCAACAGGCACTTTTCCGTCATAATACTTTTGAGCTGTATAGAAACATGACCGTATTGCTCTGTTAAATACATTTGACAGCAGGTTTCCTTCTTTAAGAACAGGGTCGCTGTCCTTTTCAGTGGCATTAGGATTGAAGGGTTTAGGCTGGAAACCTACACTTTTTATTCCTAATCCAAGACTAAGGAAATGAGCTCTTAATTGCTCAAACGTATAGTGATTGAGTAGTTCATCAGCCTTCGGCGGCTTAACTTCACTACTGCTGCTGGCTTTTTTATTTAAAAACAGTACATGGTTATTACATATCAGTTTTGGCAGCTGCAGTTCGCCTTCCGGCGGATTAGCAGACACTTCTTTGCCCTGACTACCCATAAACATAGCCATTTCTACAGGACCGTAGAAATAGATATTATCTTCACCAATAAACTGATATACCTGAGCCTCTTTAGAGCACCACCAGTCCTTCCATGCATTTGAGTCTGCCTTCTGTTGCTCCAGATAAGTCTTTGTAAACGATATAGGAGCCCAAAGAGATTCCGGCCAAACCCATATGGTCAAGTCCTTCATATCCTCTAATACAGGTGAAGGAACTCCCCATGAAACATTACCTGTCAATCTGAAAGGTACAAGGGTTTTTCCAGTACGGAAACGAATACCGTTTTCAGCAAGTATGAGGCAAGCTGCTTCTCTCTCTGAAAGATTCTTAAATACCATAAGTACTGATGATTTGTTTTTTTCGTCACTCAATTCATACTCAGGGAGCTTATCCTTTATAGACTCCAACACTTCCATCTGATCCCTTTTTACATATATTGCAGGTGGCTCCAAAAATTCTCCTATGCTTTTGATTACAAATTTTCTGGAACTCTTATCCTGCTCTAACTGACTTACCCACTGGGTGAGAAAATCGTGGAATTCATCCAGTTCAAAGTACCAGTTGGTTACGTCCCTCATTTCAGGTTTTTTGCCCGAAAGAGTACTCTTAGGGTTAATTAAATCTATAGGCATATACTGATGTCCCAGTGAACATTCATCTGCATAGCCTCTTTCTGATGAACATCCCGCAATCGGGCATTGTCCTACAACCTGGCGGCCATTAAGAAAAACATCAAGCTCTGTATCGTAGAACTGGGATGTTGTAATCTTCTTAAGATGTCCGTTTTCATACAACTTATTTATAAAATCAGAAGAAACTTTTTGATGAATTTCCGCCGCACGTCCCAATGCCGATGCTGCAAAAATACTAATGTCGATTTGATATGAATCAAGTACTTCCCTTTGTTTTTTATGATTATACGTAACAAATTCATCTATAGTACCATCAAAAGACCCACTATCAACCAATTTACGATAGTATTCCAATATAGGAGAGCCATAGCAATCAGTACCCGACACAAAGATTACATTTTCTTTTCCGATGCGGTCTTTAAGAAAACGTGCATACGTGTCGGCATGTATAAAAACCCCACCGATATGTCCCAGGTGAAGCTCTTTATTTCCATATGGCATACCAGCTGTTACGATAGCACGTTTAGGGAACTTGGGCCTCGAATTTGTTATGTCAAATTCTTCTATTGAATTAGTACTTTTTCCATTCTGATCGTTCATACAATAGAAATCTCCTTAATACCATAATTTGTGACAGATTACACTTATCTGTTTATTTTTAGCTAATTGTATCACTATTTATCTGCCCTGTAAACTAATAATGTCGTTCAAACTCATGGTTATAAGCATCTACGGGTTGCTAACAGATATTGATACACTTTATTATTACCAAAAATCTGCCACGTATAATGATAGTAAACATAATAACTATTGTATCTTTTCTACGATTTCCAGTGCCACGTTTACAATTCTTTTGTCTCCCATAATGTCCATCTCTATCATAGCTAGCTTTTTATGTCTGTTAATCTTTCTTATAATGCTTTCCCGCCCCTTGAGAGGGCCGTTTATTACATGTATTCTGTCTCCTTTTATAACTCCTCTGGATGATTCAATGCAATGTCGGTTATTGCATAAGTCAAGCAGCATCTGTTTTTCAGATTCCCTGACTTCTATTTCAGTATCGGAATATTTTAATATTTTGACTACATCACTTGATGAATGTATTGGTCTGTTCAACTTTTTTAGGAACTCATCTCCAGGCATTACTGACTCAACAAAAACATACCCCGGAAATAACGGTTTAAGTTCTCTTTTCACCACACCTGAAATTTTAAAAAGAAATTCATGTAATGGAATAAATGGATTAGCTATTTCAGTATCAGCTATTTTATTCATGTATTGCTTCACTCGATGTTCTCTGCCAGATTTAACAAAAAGTATATACCAGTACATCCCAATTTACCGTCCTTTTACACAGCCTCGCCCTATCACTTGACATGCCGGAAAGCTACACTGTAATCAGATTATACCGCCGATAAAGCATTTAACGTGACCCGGCAACGATTAAAAGCTCTATGGATTTGCTTTATAGTAAATCCAATTATATACTTTTTCTCCCTGTAGATAAATTATCTAAATTAAAGAAAATTATACCAAAAATTTATGCAAAATAATAATAATATTCACCTTTTTATGTAATCTGTCAAAAAAGGCCGTGAAATAAAATCTTCACGACCTTTAAATGTATATAAACTTGTATTAACTACTACTTAACATTAAATGTTACTTCCAATGGCTTCTTGCCTGATAATCTTTCACTTGTCTTGTCAGGTTGTGACCCGCCGACATATAAAGTGAATTCACCATTTTCAATATAACGTTTTCCTGCTTCGTCAACTATGGCCATTGCATTTGAAGCTATTTCAAAAGTAACGGTCTTCTTTTCACCGCTCTTTAAGTGTATTCGCTTAAAGCCGCACAGGCTGTGTTTAGGAACCCTTACTGAAGCTTCCATATCCTTTATATATACCTGTACAACTTCCTCAGAATCAATACTTCCCGTATTCTGAACATCTACTGATATAGACAGGTTCTCTCCATTATTTATATTCTGAGGACATACTATATTGGAGTATTCAAAATTAGTGTAGGATAAGCCGAATCCGAAAGGATACAATGCTTCTCCCTTCATGAACTTGTATGTTCTGTTTTCCATTGAATAGTCTGTAAATGGAGGAAGCTCTTCTGTTGATTTATAGAAGGTAACAGGAAGTCTTCCCGCAGGAGAGTAATCTCCAAATATCATTTCTGCAAATGCAAGGCCGCCTCTTGAACCCGGATACCAGCACTGAACTATAGCCGCTGCCTTGTCAGCTGCATCTCCAATTGACAATGCACTTCCTGTGAGTAATGCTACAATTGTAGGCTTACCTGTTGCGAGAACAGCGTTAAGCAGGTTTCTCTGGGATTGTGGCAGGTTTAGATCAGCCTTGTCGCCTCCTGCATCCAGTATTACTGTACCCTGATCGTTCTGTTCACCTTCTACTGAAGCGTCAAGGCCAAGGCACAGAACAACTACATCACTTCTCTCTGCTGCGGAAACAGCCTCTTTTAGTCTGTCATCAGGCTGTGCAAGATCCTCATCTCTATTCATGAAAAGGTGACTTCCCATTGAATACCATACTCTTGTATCCTCGGAAACCCTTCTGCGGATTCCGTCCAGGATAGTGATATTCTGAGATGGGGTTCCGCTGTAGTTAGCCCTTAGTGCTAAACTGCTGTCTGCGTTTGGTCCAATAACAGCTATATTTTTGATCTTTTTGCTGTCCAATGGCAGTAATCCGTCATTTTTAAGTAATACCATTGATTTTTTTGCAGCTTCAAGTGAAAGTTTGTTGTGTTCTACAGAGTCGTTCAATTCATAAGGAATCTTATCGAACTCACAATCATCATCAAACATACCCAGCTTCATTCTGGTTGTCATAAGCCTGATAGCTGCACGGTCAATATCCTCTTCTGTAATTCTGCCTTCTTTAAGTGCAAGAAGAATAAGAAGATACATATTTCCACAGTTAAGGTCACAACCATTCTTTAATGCAAGTGCCACAGATTCAGTTGGAGTTTTGGTAACTCCATGTCCTTCATGAAAATCCTTTATAGCCCAGCAATCTGAAACAACATGTCCGTCAAAGCCCCAGCCGTCTCTTAAAATATCCTTCAAGAGGGTTTTACTTCCGTTGCAAGGTTCTCCGTTAGTTCTGTTGTAAGCTCCCATTACTGATTCTACTTTTGCTTCTTTAACAAGTGCTTCAAAAGCAGGCAAGTATGTTTCAAACAAATCCTTTTGTGAGACAACCGCATCAAAGTGATGTCTGTCATCCTCCGGTCCGCTGTGAACTGCAAAGTGCTTTGCACAGGCAGCGGTTTTAAGGTGCTTTCCATCCCCCTGTAGGCCTTTTACAAATGCAACTCCAAGTCTGGAAGTCAGATATGGATCTTCTCCGTAGGTCTCATGTCCACGTCCCCACCTAGGGTCCCTGAATATATTAACATTAGGCGACCAGAAGGTTATACCTTTGTATATATCCCTGTCGCCTTTTTTTACACTCTCATTGTATTTAGCTCTTCCTTCTGTTGCAATTACATCTGCAATTTTCTCAAGAAATTCATCATCAAATATTGCAGCCATTCCTATTGCTTGCGGAAACACTGTTGCAACACCTGCTCTTGCAACTCCGTGTAAAGCTTCGTTCCACCAGTTATATCTGGGAATTCCCAGTCTTTCTACAGGTTGTGCGTCGTACCTAAGTTGTGAAGCTTTTTCTTCCAAAGTCATTCTTGATACTAGATCGGCAGCTCTTTCTTTGAATGAAAGGCTTTTGTCCAAATATTTCGGCTTTTCCATTGTTAACCTCCACAATCCGCAAATATGCGATTAATATATAATATCACTCAATATCCCATTATACAGGATACTAAGCGACATTATAATATCTTTTTAGCCTTTTACTGCACCAACGACAAGACTATCCTGAACTTTTTTACTCATTACCGCATATATAATAAGAGTTGGGATAGTGGCAACCATCAAGCCTGCACCTATCGGCCCCCATTCTGTTGTATATTGCCCTGCCAGAGACTGAATACCGACTGTTAGTGTCTTGTATTTTGCATCGCTAATGAACACTACCGCATACATCAGCTCATTCCATGCCTGAAGGAATGTAAAGATTGTAACTGTGGCAATTGCCGGCGTCATAAGCGGAAGTATAATTGAGAAAAATATTTTATAAATACTACATCCGTCAATACAGGCAGCCTCTTCCATTTCTCGTGGAATAGAACTCATAAATCCTGAGAAAATCAGTAACGCCATAGGTATTGCAAATGCAGTATACGGAACTATCAGCGCCCAGTAGGAGTTAACCATCTTTAAGTTTCTCAGCATTATAAATATAGGAAGAAGTGCTGAATGAAGAGGAACCGTCAATCCAAGTACAAAGAATGAATTTAATGGCTTTCTCAGTTTAAACACCATTCTGGTCAATGCATATGAAGCCATAACCGCTATTATACTTGTAAGTACAATGGTTGCTGCCGTTACAATTACACTGTTCATGAAATACCTTCCAACATTACCCTGTAACAAAGCATTGCTGTAGTTTGACCACAGCCATTTTGCCGGAAGCCCTATAGGGTTTCCCCCGAAAATTTCAGAATTATCCTTTAACGAGAAAGAGAACATCCAATACAGAGGAAACAACTGAATGACCGCTACTATGAAAAGTGCTACATACATAAGGATTTTTGATATGGAAAATCTTGAAGTTCTATCCTGAACTATGTCACTCATTTTGCTTCCTCCTTTTCTCTGAACAATAGACTTACAAGGATGGATAAGGCAAAACATTCAAGGATTACAAATACAGCCATTGCACTACCGTACCCGTACTGGTTACCTTTAAATATTGTACTTACCATATATGTGCCTATTACTTCACTTGCGTGTGCAGGCCCTCCGCCTGTCAAAACATATACAAGATCAAATACTTTCAGTGCACCTGTAACAGCGAATATAACCGAAACATTCAATACAGGCTTCAACATCGGTATTGTTATTTTCATAGATGTATTCCACCAAGAAGATCCATCAATTACTGCTGCTTCAAAAACATCGGTGGAAATAGATTTTATACCTGCATACATTAAGAGCATATGATATCCGATATACTGCCATATTATAGGAATAAATGTAGCAGCCAATGCCCTGTTGGGGTCACCCAGCCATTCTGATGCAAAAGACCCCAAACCAATCGATTTCAATAATATGTTAAGAATTCCATAATCAGGGTTATATATTTTCATCCATAACTGTCCTATAACAACTGTAGAAATAATAACCGGTATAAAGTAAATAGTTACTAAGCTCTTTTCAAACTTAACACCTTTTGCAAGTACCAGAGCTAAAAGCAACGAAATGGGAAGCTGTATAAATACTGATGCAACTGCCAAAATTAATGAATTTACTGCTGCTTTGACGAATATTGGATCAGAAAGAAGTCCTTTATAGTTTTGCAGACCTATAAAAGTACCTTTGCCAAATCCCGACCAATCC
>JAEYNY010000041.1 GCA_023412275.1 Bacillota bacterium | reverse complement strand
AGAGAAATAACAATAGAATTTATCGGCAGTCGGTATTCCGACTACAGGATTTAAGCGGAGGCTAATATGAGAATACTTGCTGTGGACACTTCAACAAATGTTGCGTCAGCTGCAATATTAGAAGACGATATAATAATAGGAGAATATAACTGCAACCGGGGAAAAACACATTCCCAAAGGCTTATGCCTATGGTACAGCACCTTATGGAAACAGCGGGATTGACTGTAAGTGATATGGATGCCTTTTCTGCGTCAATAGGGCCGGGTTCCTTTACAGGACTTAGAATAGGAGTTACAACAGTAAAAGCAATGGCATTTGCAGCAGAAAAGCCTGTAATAAGTGTACACACCCTTGATGCACTGGCATATAATATCCCATTTGCAGAAAATCTTATTTGTCCCATGATAGATGCACGTAACAATCAGGTCTTTACCGCCATATATAGATTTATAGGGAATAAACTTGAAAGGCTTACCGACTACATGGGAATACCAGTTACAGAATTGGCCGAAATATTAAGGGATATGGAAGGGGAAGCAGTCTTTCAGGGAGATGCCTGCAATATGCACAGGGACTACTTTGTAAGTGAACTTGGTAATAGAGTAAAAATTGCACCTCCCGGCACAGCATTGGCAAAGGCATCATCAGTAGCCATACTTGCGGGGAAGGCCTATAGCGAAGGAAAACTGGAAAGCTGCTATGATATGGTACCTTTTTATCTGAGAAAATCCCAGGCTGAACGAGAAAGAGAGAATCAAAAGGTAAAATCAGATGATTAACAAATTTGAAATAAAGAAAATGAAAGCTGACCATATAGACGGAGTGATGGTTGTAGAAAATCTCAGTTTCAAAATACCCTGGTCAAGACAGGCTTTTGTGGATGAGATAACTACTAATGATATGGCCATATATTTTGTAGCGTTATGTAATGAACAGGTTATCGGATATGGAGGTATGTGGAAAATATTCGATGAGGGCCACATAACCAATATTGCTGTACACCCTGAATTCCGCCGTTGTGGAGCAGCCTCGGACATAATAGAGAAAATGCTTGAAACATCGGAGGAAAAAGGGGTAAAAAGCCTTACCCTTGAGGTTCGGAAAAGCAATGCTGCAGCCCAAAGTCTGTACAGTAAATATGGTTTTAAACCGGAGGGCATTCGTAAAGGTTATTATTCCGATACCGGAGAGGATGCACTGATAATGTGGAAACACGGTATCTAGAAATATCAGCTTCAAACATAAAAAATGTAAAGCGGAGGGTAAACATGTCAAAGCTAAAAGAGCTTTCATATCAAGATCTTGACAACAGATGTAAACTTGAATCATTACCATTTAAGAGCACATCACAGTTAGAAACCTATGAAGGCATTATAGGCCAGGAAAGAGCTTCAAAGGCTATGAAATTCGGTCTCAAGATGAAAATGAGAGGCTACAATATATATATGTCGGGGCCTACGGGAACAGGAAAAACAAGTTTTGCCAGACAAATATTGAATGAAACTGCAGCAAATCAGAAAATACCCGATGATTGGTGCTATATCTACAATTTCAGTCAGCCCAATCAGCCATTGGCTATAAACCTTCCTGCCGGAACCGGAAAGCAGTTTCAGCACGACATGGAAGAGTTCACAAAAATAATAAAACAGGAAATAGTCAATGCATTTGACAATGATCAGTATGAAAAAGAAAAATCAGAAATAATGGATGAGTACGAGGACAAGAAAGAAGAGCTACTTGATAAACTGAGCAAAGATGCTGAAGAGCATGGTTTCAAGGTTAATACAGGCAGCTCCGGGATTTACTTTCTGCCCATCATAGAAGGTAGAACCATCAGCGAGGAAGAATTCAGCAGTCTTGATGAGGAAACTAAAGATGAGATAAACCAAAAAACGAATATACTTCAGCAGGAAACTCTGGATATAATAAGAAAGCTGAAAAACAACGACAAGGAAACAGAGAAGAAAGTGTCGGAATGGGAAAATAAAATAGCTTTACTGGCACTGGGCGTACATATAGATGATTTAAAGGAAAAATACAAAAAGTTTGAAGTAATACAAAAGTATCTTGAAGATGTGCAGAAGGACATTCTTGATAATCTGGACGACTTCAAGGAAGAAGAAGTTTCTGAAGAGCAGCAACAGCTGGTTATTCCTTGGATGCAAAAACCGGAAACATCCGTTACAAAATATAAGGTAAATGTTTTGGTTGATAATAGCACCCTAAAAGGAGCTCCGGTAATTCTGGATTCCAATCCTACATATTCCAACCTCATAGGAAAAATTGAATACGAAAATGAATTTGGTTCTGTATCAACGGACTATACAAAAATAAAGCCCGGATTATTTCATATTGCAAACGGAGGATTTCTCATATTACAAGCAAAGGATGTTCTTAGCAATCCACAGGCATATGAAGCTATAAACAGAGTACTGAAAACAAAGAAAATAATAATAGAGAATATGAAGGATCAAACAGGTGTAGTGGCTGTTACTGCAATAAAACCACAACCCATACCTGTAGATTTGAAGGTAATATTGGTTGGAAGCACAACCATTTACGAGTTGCTGTATGAATACGAGGAGGATTTCAGAAAGCTATTTAAAGTCAAAGTGGACTTTGATGAGGAAATGGATAGAAACGATGAAAATATATTAAAACTGGCCCAATTCATAAGTGGCTTCTGCAAAAAAGAAAATACAATTCATTTTGATAAATCAGGTGTAGCCAAGGTAGTTGAGTATGCTTCAGGGCTGGTAGAGGATAAAAACAAGTTGTCTACAAGGTTTAACGAAATAGTTGAAATACTTTGTGAATCATGTATGTGGGCAGAGGATGACGGGGCAAAGCTTGTAAAAGCAAAGCATGTTCAACAGGCTATTTCAGAGAAAGCTTACAGATGTGACCGTTTGGATAAAAAGCTTTTGGAAATGCTCAATGAGGGAACAATAATGGTTGACACCGAAGGCATTGAAATTGGGCAGATTAACGGACTTACGGTAATGGATATGGGAGATTACTCCTTTGGAAAGCCTTCCAGAATAACTGCGTCAACCTACATTGGAGAAAGTGGAATTGTCAACGTTGAAAGGGAAGTTGATTTAAGCGGAACCTCTCACAGTAAGGGCGTTCTCATATTAAGCGGATATATAGGCCAAAAATATGCCCAGGAATTTCCCCTTTCACTTACGGCCAGCCTTTGCTTTGAGCAAATGTATGGAGGAGTTGACGGCGACAGTGCATCAAGTGCTGAGTTATACGCAATATTATCCAGTTTGGCGGAAGTACCCATAAAGCAATCAATAGCAGTAACCGGGTCTGTTAATCAGAAAGGCGAGATACAGCCTGTAGGTGGTGTAAGATATAAAATAGAGGGGTTTTTTGAACTGTGCAAACTAAGAGGCTTGACAGGCGAGCATGGGGTAATAATACCATGCCAGAATGTAAAAAATCTTGTTTTAAAGGATGAAGTAATAGATGCAGTAAAGAAAAAACTATTTCATATATACCCTGTTGAAACCATTGATCAGGGAATCGAAATATTGACATGTAAAAAAGCAGGTGAAAAAGGTAAGAATGGAGAATATAAAAGTGATACCATTAATTACCTGGTAAGTGAAAAATTGAGAAGATTTGCCGAAACAGTATCATCCGGAGGAAAAAGAAAAATAAAGAGATAAATATAATTCAGACATATTTTAATTGATCACGTAACTATTGTATTAACTCTTTTGGGGAAAGATAAATTAAAACCTTTAAGATGATATTCTATGAGGGGGGTGAATCAACTCTTGGCACTTACGGATGCAGAACTGGTGTCTCAGTGCGTGAATGGCGATAGCAGTGCGTTTGAGGAAATCGTTACCAGGTATAAGAAGCTGGTCTACAGCGTTGTATATAAAATGATATCGGACAAGGAAGAGGTACACGATGTATGTCAGGAGGTTTTTATCAGGCTTTACCGTTCTCTTGATAAATACAATCCGGAGTTTAAAATGTCTACATGGATTGTAAAAATTACCTCCAATTTATGTCTGGATACCCTCAGGAAGAAAAAACAGGACACTGTTACACTGGACGATGCAATCGGAGTTTCAAGTGAGGTTGATACACCTGAAGAAGCAGTAATAAAGCATCAAAGATCTCAATTGATAAAAAAGGCTATAGATGAACTGCCGGAAAAGTATAAAATATTAATAGTACTTTTTCATAATCGAGGAATGTCATACGAAGAAATGACAAAGATATTAAACGAGCCAATGTCAATTATAAAAAACCGTCTTTACAGGGCGAGGCTCATGTTAAAGGAAAAGCTTGAGAGTGCAAGAAAGGAGGAGGTATTATGAACTGTAATGAATCACAAAATTATATAATGAGATATTTTGACAGAGACTTAAATGATATTGAGCAGGCAAAGCTAAAACAGCACCTCAAAAATTGTGAGAAATGTTCGGAAGAATTCACCAGTATGCAGCAGATATTTACCGAAATCGAACAGGATACAGAGTTTCTGGAACCTCCTGAAGATTTTGAACTTCAAGTTCTGAATAGAATTGAAAAAGAAGCTTATATGTACCAAAAACAAAAAGACGATAATGTTTTTGTATACAATATATTATTAATGGCTGTTTCCTTGATATTTATAATTGTTTTTGGAAGTATAATGTGGGAAGTTTTAAACAAGCCTATCGGATTAATACAGCAGACCCACCTTACAATGGAGATGGTCAAGGACTTTTTATCAGCAGCCTTAAGTATGGTTAAGGGCTTAGCCATAGCTGTTGTTGGTGTTACCGCTTCCATTTACAAAACGTACTATTATGCATATATGATACTGGGTATTTTACTGTTAGTAACACAAGGACTTTTTATCCGAATGGTAAAATCGGGTAATGGAGGAGCACAATGAACAGAAAGATCAAGGTAATCTTAGTATCACTGTTGCTCTTACTATTTATACCCTGTATAGCATCGGCATCGGAGTTTAACTTTTCAAATAAGTTGGTATTTTTTGAAGATAAGTTAATAACACAGCATAGCATGGGGAATGTTACCGTCGTTATAGGTGATGCAGATATCGAGACCAATATAAACGGAAGCGTAATTGTTGTCTTCGGAAAGGCTGCCATAAACGGCATGATAGGCGGAGATGTTGTTTCGGTTTTTGGGGATGTTTATATTAAGGATAATTCTTTAATACAGGGAAATGTTGTATCTTTAGGGAAACTTAGAAGTGAAAACAATGTAATAATAAACGGTACAAAAGTTAATATAGACGTTGATCTTATATCATTGTTTAAATCAAACGGAATAATTATAAATGGCCTTATTATATTGTCTATAATAACACTTGTGGCGGGATTCATATTAATAAGTATTTTTCCCGGAAGATACCGTGTTATGTCCTATAAGATGAGCAAAGGGATCTCCAGACGTATGATATTGGGCGGGCTGGTAGTTATAGGATTTACAATTATCGTAATATTTCTTTTATTCTTGATGGTTGCTCCCATATTTTATGTGCTGTTCCTTATGTTCGCTGATATAGTTGCCAGTATTTTCGTCGGGACATTAATTTTTAAAGAAAATTATGATAGGACAACAATATATATACAGTTTTTAGTAGGCCAAATACTTGTAAGCATCCTTAAAATAGTTCCGTTAATACTCATACAAAGCGGCTCCTATACAGCAATGCTAATATATGGAATATGTTTTATAATACTGCAATACTCAATGGCATTTTTGGGGATAGGTACAATTATTGATACCGGTTTTGGAAAGAATACAATTGCTACAAATAAAAAATGACCTATTTGATTTTGTATGTTCTTTTTTGTATAATAGATGATATATTGGCGAGTTTATAAAAAAATGGGGGAGCACAAGGATGATATCTACTAAAGTTACGATAAACTGCCCTGCAGGATTGGATTCCAAAGCTGCGGCATTGCTTGTTCAGAAAGTATCCGGTTATAGTTCCAGCATATGGTTGGAAAAGGGTGAGAGAAGAGCAAATGCAAAAAGCCTTTTAGGGTTGCTTTCGCTGGGAGTTGAAAGGAACGCTGCCATTACAATAATTACTGACGGAGAAGATGAAAAAAAAGCAGCAGATGAAATATCAGAGTATTTTACTGTTGGTTTTTAGAGACAAATCATAAATTTTAAGTTTATTTGATATTGATTTACGGCTGTGGCTTATGATATTGAGGTCACAGCTTTTTGTCCTATATGCCGCTTCTGCTCCCGCTTTATAAGCGTGATACAGGCGGCATTGTGTTTAGTTAAGACAAAACGAACATATGAAGAGGTGAGATGATTGTTTGATATTCAGGAAGAACTGAAAAAGTTACCCGACAAATCAGGTGTATATATAATGAAAGATGCCAACGGAGTGGTTATATATGTAGGTAAGGCTGTTGTACTCAAAAACCGGGTAAGACAGTACTTCCAACAGTCTGCAAACCACCCTCCCAAGGTTCAGGCAATGGTTTCCAAGGTCAGCGAATTTGAATATATTGTAGTTGACTCGGAAGTTGAAGCACTTATGCTTGAATGTAATCTTATAAAAAAGTATAAGCCCAAATATAACATCCTTCTTAAAGATGATAAACATTACCCATATATAAAGGTAACTTTAAACGAGGAATACCCCAGAATTCTGAAGACCAGAAGAGTGGAAAAGGACGGTGCAAGATATTTTGGACCTTACTCTAGTGGTTTTGCGGTTAATGATACCATAGATACTTTGAAAAAACTGTTTCCTCTTAAAACCTGTAATAAAAATTTGCCCAGAGATATTGGTAAAACCCGCCCCTGCCTGAACTACCACATGAAGCAGTGCTTGGCTCCCTGCCAAGGTGGGGTAAATCGGGATGAATACAGGGAAATGATGAAGAAAATATGCCGATTTTTAGGCGGGCAGTATGACGAAATAATAAATGATATTCGTATACAAATGGAAAGTGCCGCAGAACAGTTAGACTTTGAGAAGGCGGCAATGCTGCGAAATAAAATAACGAGTATAAAGCAACTGTCGGAATCTCAGAAGGTATTATCAACAGATTTGGAGGACAGAGATATAATAGGTTATTCTGCTGACTCCACAGACTTATGTATACAGGTGTTTTTTGTAAGAAATGGTAGAGTTATAGGAAGGGAACATTTTATATTTGAGGGTGAGGCAGGCGAGGATAAGGGTTATTCTCTATCCACGTTTATAAAGCAGTTTTACACTACAGTTCAGTATGTTCCTTCGGAAATAGTGCTCCAGAGTGAAATAGACGACAGCGAAACTATATCAAAATGGCTTACTGAAAAGAGAGGCTTTAAGGTAACTTTAAGGGTGCCCCAAAGAGGGGACTTGGTAAAGCTTGTTCATATGGTATCGGAAAATGCTGAAATTACACTAAAACTTCACAGAGAACGTCAAAACAGAGAAGGTACAGTGCCTGCGGAAGGAATGTCTCAGTTGGTAAAACTGTTAGGATTGGAAGAAGCTCCCGCAAGGATTGAATCCTATGACATATCCAATACGGGCTCATCGGAAATAGTAGCTTCTATGGTAGTATTTGAAAATGGAAGACCTGCCAGGCAAGAATACAGAAAATTTAAAATGAAGTCCATAGAGCAGCAAAATGATTATGGAAGTATGCAGGAGACTTTGTTCAGAAGATTGAACCGTGCAAAGCGTGAAAAGGAAGAGGCTACTGAAAATGCTAAATTCTCAAAATTGCCGGACTTAATACTTGTAGATGGAGGCTTAAACCATGTTAATGCAGCCAAACAGGTGGTTGAGGAACTTGGCTATAATTTTAAAATAGCAGGTATGGCCAAAGACGACAGACACCGAACAAAGTCACTGGTTTACATGGGAAATGAGTATGATTTAACGGCGAATATTCCTTTGTTAAGACTTATTACGGAAATACAGGATGAGACTCACAGAGTTGCCGTTGAGTATAATAGAAAACTAAGAGAAAAACGTTATGTCAAGTCAGAACTTGATGAAATAGAGGGGATAGGCCAAACCCGAAAAAAAGCCCTTATCAGACATTTTAAATCGGTTGCTGCTATCAAAAAAGCAGATATTGCACAGTTACAGGAAGTAGACGGTATTAGCGAGAAAATAGCAAAAAAGATTTATGAATATTTTAATTAAATAGGAAAGAGAAAAGTTTATATGTCAATTTTTACAATAGCAGACCTTCATCTTGCCTTGGGGATAGACAAGCCAATGGATGTTTTTGGTGGCAGATGGTCAAACTATATGGAAAAGCTAAAAGAAAACTGGATAAGCAATGTTTCTCAAAATGACACTGTTATTATTCCCGGTGATGTTTCCTGGGCCACATATATAGATAGTGCTTACGAGGATTTCAGGTTTATAGAAGATTTACCGGGGAAAAAAGTAATTTCCAAGGGAAATCATGATTATTGGTGGACTACTTCGTCAAAACTTAATAAGTATCTGACAGAGAACAACTTGAGTACCATATCTTTTATGCATAACAATGCCTTTGAGTTGGAAAAAGTTGCGGTGTGCGGTACGAGGGGATGGAAGGGCCCGGGCGAAGAAGATTTTAAAAAAGACGATGAGAAAATATACAAGAGGGAAATAGAACGATTGGAGTTATCCATCAAGGCAGCGTTAAAGCTGGAACTTTCACGTATGATGGTATTTATGCATTATCCACCGGTTACTGTCAAAAGCCCTATGACAGGGTTTATTGATATAATGAAGAAATACGAAATAAAAGAGTGTTATTACGGTCATTTGCATGGTGAAGGTATAAAAGGGGCAATCGAGGGAGAGTATGAAGGTATCGAGTTAAAACTTGTTTCAGCAGATTATTTAAACTTTAAACCTTTTAAAATCATATAGGTTTTCCCAAATAAAAAAGCGGTGAAAAGGCTGATATAAGCGAAAGTTTAAAATTTAGCATATAATTAAGGTTACACTTGGAATTGTAATATTGTTTGTGGTATAATTGAGTGGTTAATTTTTAGAGTGTTAGGTAATTAGAGGTAACATAATTACACCGCAGTTAAATCAACCAATGTAAATGACGGATAAAATTAATAAAAATAAAACTAAATACCGGGAGGAAGTTTGTTAAATGAAAGTAAAAGTTGAAAATGTTGAAAAGAATGTTGTACAGCTTGAGATAGAAGTTGATGCAGCTAAGTTTGAAGAGGGAATGCAGCAATCATACTTGAAAAATGTAAAGAAGTTCAATGTACCGGGCTTCAGAAAAGGTAAAGCTCCAAGAAATATCATTGAACGTTATTACGGCGAACAGGCACTTTATGATGATGCAATAAATATTGTATGCTCAGAAGCATATGATAATGCTATAGAAGAGAACAATATTCATCCAGTAGACAGACCTGAAATTGATATAGTACAAATAGGAAACAAAGAGAACCTGATCTTTACAGCAAAGGTTACTGTTAAGCCTGAAGTTGAGCTCGGAGCTTACATGGGCGTAGAGGTTAAAAAGGCTGAAGCTAACGTAACTGATGAAGATGTAGAAAATGAATTCAACAAGGTTGTTGAAAAGAATGCACGTCTTGTTTCTGTTACAGACAGACCTATACAATCAGGTGATACAGCAGTAATCGACTTTGAAGGTTTTATTGATTCAGTTCCATTCGAAGGTGGAAAAGGTGAGGACTACAGTCTTGTTATAGGTTCAGGAACATTCATTCCTGGCTTTGAAGACCAACTTATCGGAAAGAATATTGCAGATGATGTTGATGTAAAGGTAACTTTCCCTGAAGAATATGGCAAAGAAGATTTGAATGGTAAAGAAGCATTATTCAAAGTATTGGTTAAGGAAATAAAAGTAAAGGAATTGCCTACGGTTGATGATGAATTTGCCAAGGATATAAGCGAGTTTGATACTCTCGAAGAATATAAGAAGGACTTGAGAAATAAACTTGAAGAAGGTGCAAAAAACAAAGCAGAACGTGATACTGAAGAAAGCGTAATCCAAGCTGTTGTTGGAAATGCAACTGTTGATGTACCAAACGTTATGGTTGAGAAGCACATTGATGCCATGGCAAGAGACTTCGATATGAGACTCCGTTATCAGGGCCTTGACCTTCAGAGATATCTGGAAATCATGGGAACTGATTTTGAAGGCTTCAGAGGCCAGTTCAGAGAAAGAGCTGCAAATGAAGTTAAGATTCAGCTGGTAATTGAAAAGATCAGTAAGGTTGAAAATGTTGAAGCAACTGACGCAGATGTAGAAGAAGAAATCACAAAGACAGCAGAAGCATACAAGCAACCTGTTGAAGAGCTTAAAAAGACATTGAGACCTGAAGATCTTGAATATGTAAAGAATGATATCGCATTCAGAAAGACAATTAAACTTTTGACAGAGAACGCAAAATTTAACTAATTTGTGTTATTTAATTGTTGGTAAAATGGGTATCATTATATAAATACCATTGTTAAGGTTCCATCAATAATAACTAAACATATATTAAATAAGGGAGGTATGCATATGAGTTTAGTACCTATGGTTGTTGAACAAACTAATCGTGGTGAGAGATCATACGATATATTTTCGAGACTGTTAAATGACAGGATTATTGTATTAAGTGATGAGGTTAATGACGCTACGGCCAGTTTGGTTGTTGCACAAATGCTTTATCTTGAAGCTCAGGACCCTGATAAGGATATACAGTTTTATATAAACAGCCCTGGGGGGTCAGTAGCATCAGGTTTTGCAATATATGATACAATGCAGTATGTAAAGTGCGATGTATCAACTATATGTATGGGAATGGCAGCAAGTATGGGTGCTTTCCTGTTAGCCGCAGGAGAAAAGGGAAAAAGATTTGCACTACCAAACAGTGAAATCATGATTCACCAGCCTCTTGGAGGAGCAAAAGGTCAGGCTACAGATATTAAGATTCATGCAGAGAATATACTCAGAACCAGAGATAAGCTCAATAAGATACTAAGCGAAAGAACAGGTCAACCTCTTGATAAAATAGAGAGAGACACTGAGAGAGACTTCTTTATGGCTGCTGAGGAAGCTAAGGCTTATGGTATTATTGATGATATTATGGTTAGAAGAAAATAATTGAGGTGCAATGATGACCAGATATGATGAGAAGAAGCAGTTAAAGTGCTCTTTTTGTGGAAAATCTCAGGAGCAGGTTAAACGGCTGGTTGCAGGACCGGGTGTGTATATCTGCGACGAGTGTATCGAGCTGTGTTCCGAAATTATAGAAGAAGAATTTGAAGACACAAAGGTTGATGCAGAAGTTAGTGAGATACCGAAACCAAAAGAGATAAAGGAAATCCTCGACCAGTATGTAGTTGGTCAGGATACGGCTAAAAGGTCTCTTTCAGTGGCTGTTTACAACCACTATAAGAGAATAAACAGCGATGTGAAGACCTCTGATATAGAACTTCAGAAGAGTAACATAGTTATGCTGGGCCCTACCGGTAGCGGAAAAACTTTTCTTGCTCAAACACTTGCTAAGATACTCAATGTTCCTTTTGCTATAGCCGATGCTACTTCTCTCACTGAAGCAGGCTACGTAGGTGAAGATGTAGAAAATATCCTTTTAAGGCTGATACAGGCTGCGGATTACGACATCGAGAAGGCTGAAAAGGGAATTATCTACATTGATGAAATAGACAAGATTGCAAGAAAATCAGAGAATCCTTCCATAACAAGGGATGTAAGCGGTGAAGGTGTTCAGCAGGCACTCTTGAAGATTCTGGAAGGAACACTGGCTTCAGTACCACCACAAGGTGGAAGGAAGCACCCCCATCAGGAGTTTATACAAATAGATACTACTAATATTTTGTTCATATGCGGTGGTGCTTTTGATGGAATAGACAAGATAATACAAAATAGAATAGGTAAGAAATCATTAGGCTTTGGCGCAAAAATAGAAAGCAACAAGGACAAGGATGTTGGACAATTACTGAAAGACATACTTCCTCAGGATTTGTTGAAATTCGGACTTATACCTGAGTTTGTAGGAAGACTTCCAATAGTTGTAACTCTTCAGTCTCTTGATAAAAATGCTCTTGTTCAAATACTTACTGAACCAAAGAACGCTTTGGTAAAGCAGTATCAGAAGCTCTTTGAAATGGACGATGTTATACTTGAAAT
The DNA here is from genome assembly GCA_023412275.1 of Bacillota bacterium. Taxonomy (GTDB): domain Bacteria; phylum Bacillota; class Clostridia; order Acetivibrionales; family DSM-1351; genus Ruminiclostridium. The sequence continues at coordinate 13,016 of JAEYNY010000041.1, read as the reverse complement.
ACAGGATGAGGCTTTGGAGCTTATTGCTGAAAAAGCAATAGAGCGAAACACCGGAGCAAGAGGACTTCGTGCCATTCTGGAAGAAGCAATGATGGGAGTCATGTATGACATTCCTTCAATGACTAATGTGGAGAAGTGCATTATTGGGAAGGAAGTGATTGCGGAACATTCGGAACCTGAAATGATTCTCAATGAGAACCGCAAATCGCTAAAAAAAGCCGGAGCCAAAAAAACAAGAGTTAAGAAGGAATCAGTTTCCTAGTTCATTCTTACTAAAACAGGCAGGATGTATGTGTTTATTAGAACATATACACCCTGTTTTTTTATTTTCAGATTTTCCATATTTTTTGGATAAAATAAAACTTGTTGCCAATAATATCTTTATAGGAATTGATCCAAGTTTAAGGAGGATATGATGTTTACGACAACTTTGTTTATTATACAGTTCTTCTTTTCAGTTATTATCGGTATATATTTTTTATCTCTTCTAAAGAACCAGCAAGGAAACAAAAGTGCTATTGAAAGGGAGTCCAAAAAAGAGCTGGAAAAGTTAAGAAGAATGAGGGATATTCATCTTACAGAACCTTTGTCGGAAAAGACAAGACCTGCAACCTTATCAGACATAGTAGGGCAGGAGCAGGGGCTAAAGGCACTCAGGGCTGCTTTGTGCGGAACTAATCCACAGCACGTAATTATATACGGCCCTCCCGGAGTTGGTAAAACTGCTGCTGCAAGGGTAATACTTGAAGAAGCAAAGAAGAACAGCATGTCGCCTTTCAGAAAAGAAGCAAAGTTCATAGAAATGGATGCTACAGCATTGAGATTTGACGAAAGAGGGATTGCAGACCCGCTAATAGGCTCGGTACATGACCCCATATATCAGGGAGCCGGAGCATACGGCGTTGCAGGGATACCTCAGCCGAAGCAGGGAGCCGTTACTAAAGCACATGGCGGAGTCCTTTTTATTGATGAGATAGGGGAACTTCATTCCATTCAAATGAACAAGCTGCTTAAAGTTCTTGAGGATAGGAAGGTATACCTTGAGAGTGCATATTACAGTGCTGAGGACAGCAACATACCCTCTCATATACATGATATTTTCCAAAAGGGTCTGCCTGCCGATTTCAGACTGGTAGGAGCCACTACAAGAACTCCTGATGAGATACCTGCGGCAATAAGGTCAAGATGTGTGGAAATACATTTCCGTTCCTTACGTTCAGATGAAATATGCAAAATATGTGAAAATGCAGCAGCCAAAGGGGGCTTTGAACTGAAACCCGGTTGCAGCGATCTAGTATCAAGATACGCCCAGAATGGAAGAGATGCAGTCAATATTGTTCAGATAGCCGGTGGTGTTTCCATGATAGAGAACAGGAGCACTATAGATATAAAAGACATAGAATGGGTTATAGAGTTCGGTCACTACAGCCCCAGACTTGATAAGAAAGTCAGCGCTGCAAATCAGATAGGCTGCATAAATGGTTTGGCTGTCTTCGGAGATAGTACCGGAATGGTTATAGATGTGGAAGTTACAGCGATACCGGTTGCAAACGGAACCGGAAATATAAGAATAACCGGCATTGTTGAAGAAGAAGAAATGGATAACAGGGGCCATAAGCTCAAAAGAACAAGTTCAGCCAAAGCTTCCGTTGAAAATGTTTTAACTGTTTTAAGAAAATATATGGATGTTGACTTTAAGGATTACGAAATACATTTGAACTTTCCCGGAGGTATTCCTATTGATGGACCTTCTGCGGGAATCGCTATAGCAACAGCGGTATATTCTGCGGTCAAAAATATACCTGTAAGCGGAGAATTGGCAATGACGGGAGAAATATCAATCAAAGGAAAAGTAAAGCCTGTTGGAGGCGTTGTGGCTAAAGTAGATGCTGCTAAAGCCGCAGGTATAAAAAAGGTGTTTATTCCAAAAGATAATTATCAGGAGATATTCGAGGATATGGATATCGACGTTATACCGGTTGAAAATATCAGTGAAGTTATGAAGGCAGTATTTGATATTGATCTGGTAGAAAAAAAGGACGAAACAGTTCCCAGTGGTTCCGCACCGATTACGGTGCTTACTGCACAAGGAACATAGATGTTTTTTAACAGCCTTATGTAATTTGAATCAGCTTACGTGATATCGGCCAATACAATTTGAAACGCCAAAAGCCCTGTTCCCCATAGGGAGGAACAGGGCTTTTGGTACATTTATTAATAAATCATCTTCATAAATTTTCTTGTAGTGAAAAAATAAAATATTCCGTAGAACACCACAAAGGTAATAATTGCCGTTAGAGCCGGAACAGTGAGACTGAGGCCCATAACCCCTCTCAGAACATCTATAGCAAAGAGGCTGTGAATAATACCTATTATCAGTGGCAGTATCAGTGACAAGCCTACTTGCATGGAAACTGATTGATGAATTTCTTTTCTTGTCATGCCTATTTTTTTGAGTATTCCGTATTTTTCTTTGTCGGCAAGACCTTCACTCAATATTTTAAAGTACATTATACTACCTGTAGCAAGAATAAATACTATTGACATAAATGAGCCCAAGAAGTAGAACAAGCCCATAAAGGAATATAACCCCTCGTAATTTAATACATAGCTTGAAAATAGCGCGTTTTGTGGCAGCAGTTTATTAATATCGTCTGATAATTGCTGTGATTTCTCAGCATCGGAAACTATTACACCGTGAAAGGTCTCCGGTTTATGTCCTACGGATAACTTTTCATATTGCCGGTCTGAAACTATCAGACAGTCACTAAGACCTATGGAACCGTTGCCGAAGAGAGGCGTTTTTAAAACTTTAGCAATTTTATAACCGCTATTTCCTGAATGTGTTGCATCTTCTTTGTTTTCCAATAAGCAATGTAACCCTTCTTCAGAATACGAATTCAAGGTTAATGTTCCTGAAGCCCTTGCTAAAAGTGCCTCAGTGTCCGATGCCGGATAATACAATGGTATTTTGTCAGGGTAATATTTCTTTAGGTTTTTTGTGACCTTGTCAAAATCAGAATATTTTATTACAGTCATAATATTTGTTCCGGTAACAAAACCCTTATTGAATTTTGTCTTAACTTTAATATACTCAATTTTTTCATTGAGAAGGAGTTTGTGTCCTGAAGAATTAATCTCATTGATAACCTTGTCATTGACTTTGCTATCTCTTTCAGCATAAGAGAAGGAGTAGGGAAAATTTATATATCGTGTCTCTTCAACATAGTATTTCAAGGTCAGTGAGGTTCCAAAAGCAGATATTGTAGTAGCAGTCATTATCGCCAGCATTGCTAGACTTCTATAGTTTGCTTTGATTCTGAATGAGATATTGCTTATGCTTATGAGCCGTACTCCTTTGTAAAGAATACTTTTGTTACCTGACAAGTATTTAGTAATTGATGGCAGAAGTGCTCCGAATAACCAGTAGGTACCTATAACCACCAGTATAACTACAAAAAGCTCCATCAAAAGGTTTTTACTGAGACGGTATCCAATTGCAATAAGAACTATTGAAAGTATGGCTCTCACAAGCTTTAGTTTTGGTTCAGACTCATCTTTTGAAGAGTCCTTTAGTAAATCAATAAGTTTGCTTCTGGAAATGGATATAAAGCTGTTTACAGATGTTAATAGGAATATTGCTCCAAATATAATAAGCAACTCCTTTATACCCTTAAGAGGGATTACAAAACCGATGGAAACGTTGAGGAGAGCAACTTTGGCTACTGTCATCAGGAACAACCTAGAAAACAAAATTCCTATGCCGAGTCCCGCAAATATAGATACCAATCCTGAAAAAAGACTTTCAATGGCAAATATGCGGCCTATTTTCCTTGTACTTATGCCCATCAGAGTATATATTGCGATTTCCTTTTTTCTCTGCTTTAAGAAGAATGAACTGGAGTACCAAATGAAGAAAAAAAGGAATACCACCATAATGAAGGAAGTTACGGATGACGCTATTTGTGCTGATTGGATAGCATCACGTGCCTTTAGAAAGTCAGGGCTGTATTTAAGCACCATAAAATCGTAATATACAGCTACCGAAAACACCATAACGGCTAGATAAAAGCCATAGGACCTGAGATTTGATTTAAACATCTTTATAGCAATACTAAAGGAGTTCATTTGAATTTGCACCTCCCATAGCTCCGAGCATGTCAAGAATCTGATGGAATAATTCCTTTCTGTCCCTTGTTTTATCGATTCTGGCATGAATTGCCCCGTCCTTTAAAAACATAATCCTGTTGCAATAGCTGGCTGCAAAAGCATCATGTGTAACCATTATTATAGTTGTTCCAAATTCCTCGTTGAGTCTTCTGAAACATTCCAGTATTCCTGCAGATGATTTGGAATCCAGAGCACCTGTAGGTTCATCTGCAAAAATTACCGAAGGATTCATAATCAATGCCCTTGCGGCAGCAGCCCTCTGTTTTTGCCCTCCCGAAAGTTGATATGGGCGTTTTGGCAATTGTTCTTCAATACCGAAGAAAGCAGCCAATTCATTTACCTTTGAGATTATTTTCTTATGATGAACCTTGTTCAAGGCAAGAGGGAGTGCAATATTATCCATTACAGTCATGTTATCCAGAAGATTGAAATCCTGAAACACAAAGCCTATTTTATCCCTTCTAAAACGTGCCAGTTCTTCACTTTTTATTTTGAATAAATCTATTTCTTCAAATATAACCTTGCCTGATGTTGGCTTGTCAATTGTTGAGAGCAAATTTAGAAGTGTGGTTTTCCCGGAGCCGGAGGGCCCCATTATTGCTAGAAATTCACCTTTTTCAACCTGGAGATTTATGCCGTTAAGTGCTTGAAACTTCATTCCTTTCGAACCGTAGTCCTTTTTCAGATCCTGTGTTTGTATAATTGTCATTTTTAATCCTCCAAACTTTAAACATTCATGGTAAACTAACAATAATGATTTTATAAAATAACAGGTAGTTTATCCATAATGCGAGGGTTACATTTTGACGCTAAAGGTTATATTTTTGTCACATTGAGATAATCGCTGAATTTACCCAAACTTAACTGGAATTCTGTGTATTCACCTTCAACGGAGCTAACGGTTAAGCCTATATCAAGTTTTGTAGAAATTTTTTTGGAGTAATACAACCCCATTCCGGTGGATTTGGTAGTTTTACGTCCATTTTTTCCTGTAAAACCCTTGTCAAAGACTCTTGAAATGTCAGAAGGCGGTATTCCCATGCCGTTGTCCCTAATATGGAGAACTATGGTTTTGTCGGTTTCTTCGGCAAATATCTCTACCTTGCCGCTCTGCTGTACATATTTACTTGCATTGTTTAAAATCTGTTCAAGGATATAAATTATCCACTTTTCATCCGTAGTGACTGTAAAATCCAGTTTCCCGGTAACAATCTCAATGTTTTTTGCCATCAGAAAGTATGCATTTATTTTTATAGCCTCGCCTACTGCCTTTTTTAGGCTGAATTGGCTGGCCGTGTGATCTTCCTGGTAATGGGCTGCTCGTCCGGCATACAAAACCTGGTTTACAAGAAACTTGATTCTCTCAAGTTCTGCTTTGAACTTTCTGGAAAACTCTATATCAGAATTATCTGAATTTTCAAGCATAAGTTCAGCAACGGAAATGGGGAGCTTTATTTCGTGAACCCATCTGGTTATATAATTATTCAGCTCATCCAGATCGTTTTTATATACACTGACAAGCTCCAGATTTTCAGAAGTTTTTTGTGAAACAATGTCCCTGACAAGCTCCGAATAATAGCTGTCATCCTCCGGAAGAAAATAGTCTACAGAAGAATTTGAATCCAGACATTTTCTTAAATTCCCATACTTCCTTTTTTCACTCAGAAACCCATATATAAAGAAGGCAAGGAAGATAAAAAGCATTAGCAGGTCAAGGTAGAGGATATCCGCAGTACTTTTTTCAAGATTGGTGCTGGCTAGAAGTACACCGTTTATTACAAGAATAAGAGCCCACTGACAGAAGATACTTATTAAATTGCTTTTAATATATTCCGTGATTTTCATATAACTATATACCCCTGTCCCTTTTTTGTTTCAATATAATCCTCAAGACCCAGGTCGGCAAGTCTGCTACGTAGCCTGTTTATGTTAACAGTCAGGGTATTATCATTAACATATTGATCGTCATCCCATAGAAGCTTCATAATACTTTCTCTTGATACAATCCTTCCCTTGTTACTCATTAGTAGCCTCAATATTTTCATTTCGTTCTTTGTGAGCTCTAATTTGGAATTGCCGTAAATAACAGAGCTTTCACCCATATTAAGAATAAGTCCCCTATGTTCAATGTAATCCTGGTCTGAAGTGGTGTAATCGTATGTCCGGCGGAGAATGGCCTGTATTTTAGCAATCAGAATCTGCATTGAGAAAGGCTTTGCAATATAGTCATCCGCTCCTATATTTACAGCCATAATTATATCCATATTGGTATCCCGGGAAGAAAGGAAAATTACAGGTACCTTGGAGATTTCCCTAATTCTGCTGCACCAATAAAAGCCGTCGTAGCAAGGAAGATTTATATCCATAATTACAAGCTGAGGCTTGATTCTACTGAAATCTTCAATTATGTTTTCGAAATTGACTGCAGAATCAGCATTAAAGCCCCACTTTTTAAGTCCTTCTATTATTTGTAAACATAATGCACTGTCATCCTCCACAAGCATTATTGTATGCATGTTTCATTACCTCCATGGTATAAGTTCCTTTATATTATAGCATGAAAAAAGAAACTATGTTCTTTTCTGTATAAAAGTGATAGAATATCAAGAGCAAATTTTTGGTTATTGTATTATTATTTCATATTGAAAGGAAAATACATGAAGAAAAAAACTATAGCATCGGTAGCATCTATAATAACTGCTGCTTTTGTGATTTTCGGGGGTTACTTCTATCAAGACGGAAACAAGACAGCCGTTAATGATAAACAAGGTACATACAGCAGTATTCAGACACTGGAAAAAGTAGAGTTTCCAGACTCGATAATTGACGTAGCAGGAGAGGGTATTGAACCTTTTGGATATATAAATGCTACTGTCACAAAGGTTACGGATGGAGACACTTTTCGTGCCAAATATAAAGACAAGGAATACAAGGTCAGAATGCTTGACATAGATACTCCCGAATCAGTTAAATCTGGTGTAGATCCCCAACCTTTTTCCGGTGAGGCATCAGATTTAACTAAAGATACTCTTACAAATAAGACGGTAAAACTAATTTTTGAAGAGGATACCACAGACAAGTACGGCAGACTTCTTGCTCATATAGTTCTTGAGGACGGAAGCTTTTACAGTGCCATGATGGTAAACGAAGGCTACGCTATTTCAGTTTTTTATAGTCCCAACACTCTTTTAAAGTCCTTTTACGATAAACTGCAAAATGAGGCTATCGCAGAAGGGAAGGGCTTCTGGGAACTGCCTGAAAGCAAACGCCCCTTTATTAAAAACCAAAAGGGGAAATATGTAGCGTCATACAAAAATAGTAAATAGCAATACTAATTAATCGAAATTTCACAAAATTTGGGACTTTAGAACTATTATATTGGTAAAATTTTTCTATATATTGTATAAGGATTTTTTGGTAATATAATATTGAACATTAGCATTTCTCCTTTTTAGGGGCATGGAGCCCGTAGGCTCCATGTTTTTTTGTGCCCTTTTTTCAAATTGAATAAATAAGTAAACATAAAGTATAAACCTTCATATTATGTACTATGAAATAAAAATGGTATGTAATAGGAGGTATTTATGAACAGATTAAGAAGCCCCGTTGCATGGGCAGCTTTTGTTGCTCTGGTATTATTTGTACTAAAAACCTTTAACCTTCTTGCACCTATAGGCTTGAGCGAAGATAGTTTTAAGGAATTGACAACCCTTATTTTTGCTGCACTAACGGCTTTTGGTATTTTTAATAACCCAACGGATAAAGGCTCATTCTAGCAGCTCTTATACTTTAAAGACAAATAAAAAATATCTGTATGAATATATTGAATTCATACAGATATTTTTTTATATTAAAGAGATGGCTTGTGGGCTTTTCCCAGTCCTTGATTATTGAAGTCCGTTAAGCTATGATAAAATAAAGCAAAAAATTCGGAGGAAAATTAATGGATACACTTATACTTGGTATAGAGAGCAGCTGTGACGAAACTGCTGCTTCGGTTATAAAAAACGGAAGATATATAATGTCAAATGTTATTTCATCTCAAATAGATTTGCATAAAAAGTATGGTGGAGTTGTTCCGGAAATCGCATCAAGAAAACATGTGGAACTGATTTTGCCTGTTGTACATCAGGCATTGGAGGAAGCCGGTGTTACCTTAAAGGAAATTGATGCGGTAGGTGTTACCTATGGCCCCGGATTGGTAGGAGCTCTACTTGTAGGGTTGACTGCTGCAAAGGCAATTGCGTTTGCTGCTAACAAGCCACTTGTGGGGGTACATCACATAGAGGGACATATAGCGGCAAACTACTTGCAGGAGCCGGACTTGGAACCTCCTTTTATATGTCTTGTGGCTTCCGGCGGACATAGCCATATAGTCCACGTTAAAAGCTACAGCGAATTTGAGATTCTTGGGCAAACCAGGGACGATGCCGCCGGAGAGGCATTTGATAAGATTTCCAGAGCTATAGGTCTTGGGTATCCGGGAGGCCCATTAATTGATAAGAATGCACTGACCGGCAACAGTAAAGCAATCCAATTTCCACGTGTAACCTTTGAGGACGGCTCACTGGATTTTAGTTTCAGTGGTCTAAAAACAGCGGTTTTGAATTACCTCAACAGGATGGAGCAAACCGGGGAGAAGATTAATATTCCTGATGTAGCAGCAAGTTTTCAGCAGGCAGTTGTGGATGTTCTGGTGAGAAACACAATAGCGGCAGCAAAAATGAAGAACATTAGCAAAATAGCTTTAGCGGGCGGGGTTGCAGCAAATACACAGCTGCGAAATGACATGAAGCAAAAAGCAGAAAAGCAAGGTATCAAGGTAATGTATCCGGGGTTGATTCTTTGTACAGATAATGCTGCTATGATAGGTTGTGCTGCCTACTATGAATTTATAAACGGAAAAAGAGCAGGGATGGATTTAAATGCCGTTCCGGGACTGAAGTTATCCACAAGTATTTCCAAAGACAAGAATGTCCCCCTTTCACAGTGATATTAGTAAGTAGAACAGTATTACATTTTTTTACACTATTTTTATAATCACCGTTAAACCCGGTAAACATAGGCGTTGTAGCCTTTGGGGATTTAAATGTGAATAAAAAACTGTGAATAATTTATAGATTCTGTGGAAACTCGGTAGAACATTTGGGAAATAAGTGTTTGAGACTTGTGGATAATTTTGTGGATAGTGTGAATAAGTTTGGGGTTAACTGTTCTAAAATTCAGGAAATGTAATAGCTAGAAATAAAATACAAGCAGGTGATTACCTGCTTGTTGACATTTTATACTGATTAAGATATTCTGTTACGTTTTTTACATAATTCTGGGTTTCCGTATAGGGTGGAATGCCGCCGTACTTGTCCACACTGTTTGGGCCGGCATTATATGCTGCCAAGGCAAGACTTATGTTTCCATTGAATCTTTCCAACTGGTTTTTTAAATAACGGGTTCCACCGTCAATGTTTTGGGCAATATCAAATGGGTCCTTTATACCAAGTCCGTCTGCGGTGCCGGGCATCAGTTGCATTAAGCCTTCTGCTCCTGCGTTAGAAATAGCAGTAGGGTCAAAGGAGGATTCTTGCTTAATGACTGCTCTAATTAATTCTTTGTCTACTCCGTACTTGGCCGAGGCATTGTCAATACTTGAATTGATTAAATTCATCAGTTCTTTTACATCAGTTGGTATATAAGCTTTTGAATTTGCCAGAGCGGTACGGGCTTTTAAAACGTTACTTGTACTACTGTTATCAAGCTGACCAAGTAAGTCTGTCAGTGACGTATCCTTCGAAGGATTATCTTCAAGACCGTTTAGGGAATTGGTCAAACCCGACTGGTTTACGTCATCAAGATACTTCTGAAAAGGAATATCTGAACTGTCGGAGTTTCTCGTATTCATTCCCGGAATTCCAGCCAGCCTGCTTTCTATCTCTGCCAGTTTTTGCTTAAAAATTGCGTCTATATCAATATTCATATAATCACCTTAACATATTTCATTTGTAAGTATAAACTACATTAATTATATCGGTATAACTGAATAAAAATTAACAGACATTTTAAGGGCTTGAATATATACTGCATTATGATATAAGTATTTTTTTACTGAATTTAGAACAAGGGTTTCTGTTTGTACCATCAAAATGTCTTTCTGAGAAGAGCTTGCAACGGCCTACGTTTTCATTTGGAGAGTCAATATGTACAATAAAATTCTCACAGTGAATACATTTAAGGCTAACGTCTTTTGAAGCAGTTAAAACGGTACTCTCCTTATATCTGAAACAAACGTAATCCGGCGTTACAACTCCGTGGTATTTGCATAGTATATCATTTGTCAGATGCAGGGATAAACCTCTCGCACAGCTTTTGCAGCACTTCTTATGCTTCATAATTAAAAACCTCCGTGACCCTAACTGCCATAAAAATAAAATAATTTACTACATTATAGCATTAACTGTTAGGAAAGTGATAAAATGGGAAATACATTTAGCATATAATAAGATATATACTTCAAAAATAATTATTTGTAATGTATAATAACCATAAGAATTTTTGATGATTTTAGGAGATAAAATGAATAAGCCAAGCATATTTCGTACCAGATATATCCCGTTTGAGACTGTTGATATTTCCAGTGATGAACTTTTGTTTAGGGACGAGGAGTTATTAATCACAAGGTGGAAGGCAATTAAGCCGAGAAAAGATATTTCCGGTGGAATTTCATATACTTTTTTGAAAGAAGGCATTAAGATTAGCAGATTCTACGACGCAGACAAAAGGTTTGCGTATTGGTACTGTGATATAATTGATGTCGAGTATGATAATGAAACCGACAAGTATACATTGATAGACTTACTTTTAGATGTCAAACTGATGCCGGACGGTACTATGAAAGTACTTGATGCCGACGAACTTGCTGAAGCACTGGAAAAAGGACTGATAACCCAGGAACAGGCGTGCAGTTCTCTTAAAAAAATGGATACCATTTTACAGCAGGTATATAAAGGTGTTTTTCCTCCTGCAATATGTATGGAAGAGAAATACTGGGAGGTTTAGTTAAATATTTTACGATTTAAGAAAAAGACTAAGCGGGATATCCCGATTACTTTAAACACGGAGATGATTGGATGGAGAAATTTATTGATTTGCATACGCATAGTACAGCATCAGATGGAAGCATGAGCCCGGCAGAACTTGTCCGCCATGCGAAGGATAGAGGACTTGCAGCAGTGGCGTTAACCGATCATGATACTGTGGATGGCATTGAAGAGGCGATCAAGGAAGGAAAGCGTTCAGGCGTTGAAGTTATACCCGGGATAGAAATAAGTGTCAGATATAGACCTGAAATGCATATTCTGGGCCTTTTCCCCGATGGTGATAATTATCTGAATATCCGTTCTGAGCTATTGACTGTTAAGAAGGGAAGAGAAGACAGAAACAAAAAAATCATAAACAGACTTAATGAGTTGGGTATTGAAATTACAGAAGATGAGGTAAAGGATGTGGCATTGGGCGATATTACGGGGAGGCCCCATATCGCCAGAGTTTTGGTTGCTAAAGGATATGTCAAAACCATAGACGAAGCCTTTGACATCTATTTATGTAAGGAAGGCCTTGCTTATTATCAGAGATTTGAGCTTGAGCCTGTGGATGGAATTAAGGCTATAAGAAAATCTGGAGGTGTACCGGTTATTGCTCATCCTGTCTTTTTGAGGAAAAGTTATGATGAGATGGATAAATTGCTGCAAGAACTTAAAGGGTACGGCCTTGGAGGTATAGAAGCTCATTATAGTGAAAATACTAAAGAGGATACGGGCAATTTTTTAAGGCTTGCCATTAAGCATGAACTGGTTGCAACCGGGGGAAGTGATTTTCATGGAAATTTTAAACCCGGAATTGAGTTAGGGTGCGGAAGAGGCGGTCTCAAGGTTCCATATGAATTGTTGGATAAACTAAGGGAATACCAGAATAACATGAACAGATAGGTTTGCTTGACCTTTGTGTTATTGTAGTGATATAATTAATTTTAGCCCTTTCCCAAAAGGGTTATTTTTATCTTGATGGAAACTAGCATTAATTAAAATTAGCAGTGGGCGGTAAGAAAATGGTTAAGGAAGCAGTTAAGATTGTTGCTCAAAATAAAAAAGCTCGTCATGATTATTTTATCGAAGAAACGATAGAGGCAGGCATTGTGCTGTCCGGTACAGAGGTTAAGTCTGTAAGACAGGGCAAGCTCAATTTAAAGGAAAGCTACGCATCTATTGTTGATGGCGAAGTTATTGTCAGCGGAATGCATATAAGCCCTTATGAACAAGGTAATATTTTTAACAAGGATCCCTTGCGTGACAGGAAACTCCTTTTACACAAGTCTGAAATAAACAGGCTTATAGGGTTGACCCAGCAAAAGGGCTTTACGTTGGTGCCTGTTCAGGCATACCTAAAACGAGGTATGGTTAAAATAGAGCTGGGCGTTGCACGCGGTAAGAAATTGTATGATAAACGAGATGATATTGCAGCCCGTGATGCTAAGAGAGAAATTGACAGAAAGTTGAAGGAGCAGCTTAGGTAATATATGTAAATTTACCATAAATCAGTTGTTGTAGTTCTGCATATCAGATGATATTATAATAGTCTGATTATTGATAATTTAATATTGTTTAAAAGCTTATTTGTTCGCCTTTAATTTGTTAAATTAATCTGTTACAATTTATTTATAGGTCAATTATTTTTTGATTCTATAATATTTTATACATGGGGGCGTAATGGTTTCGACGGGATTGTTGAGACTTGATAAGCGGGTAGAGGATTCTCGTGGGCCTCTTAAAAAACGAGAACATAAAATTAAACGCTAA
>JAEYNY010000022.1 GCA_023412275.1 Bacillota bacterium | reverse complement strand
TATTGGTATAGCTAAAACAGCTAACAAGGTTAGAAAAGAACCACTTCAGGTTATACTGAATGGTCTTGGTAAGGATGCAGCATTTATTATTTCAAGAATCAACGGATTTACATATGTTGAAACTGACTATGATTTTTCAACAAATACTCTTAACGTTGTTAGAACAAAAGCTTATTCAAACGGCGACAAGGCTAAGGTTAGAGTATATGGTGCAAATGACGTTCTTGAAGGCGTAGCTATAATGATGCATGAAAATGTTGACGTTTCCATCACTGGTAACTCAACTAACCCAACAAGATTCCAGCACTTGGTTGCAGGTACATACAAGAAGTGGGCAAATGAAAATGGTAAGACATACTTCTCAGTTGCTTCAGGTGGAGGAACAGGAAGAACATTGCATCCTGATAATATGGCTGCAGGACCTGCTTCATACGGCTTAACAGATTCAATGGGTAGAATGCATGGTGACGCTCAGTTCGCTGGCTCATCTTCAGTTCCTGCTCACGTTGAAATGATGGGTCTCATCGGAGCTGGTAACAACCCAATGGTTGGTATGACTGTTGCAGTAGCAGTTGCTATTGAAGAAAGTGGGAAATAATTGGTTTTGCCAATATTACCACGAATAAATCAATGTAAATAACACAGTACACGTCGTTTTAATGAATTTTATTATGACGTGTACTGTTTTTTTATACACTTTTGTGGAGGGTGAAAAGGGAAAATGCAAAAGAAATTGAAACAAGTATAGGATAACAGCTTAACTTTTAAGTAGGGATTTAATGAGTTTTTGGACGGTTGCAAGGCAAGGAATTTAAGTTGAGAAGGGACAATAGTAAACTTCTTATTATGCACTGGAGCAGAGCTAAATAACTTAATCAACATTAGAATAAAGGATATAGACTTGAATAACAAGGTTGTTTATGTAAATGTAACAAAGAATAGAAAGCCTTACTTATTTTCTACTGTATAAGATGTAAAAAGGTCTGTTCATGTAGAGGGTGAGCAGATGCAGTTGCACTGAGCAAGTTTTCTATGGTTTGTAATGTGGAGCATAAGGTTAATTGAACAAGTTGGGAATTATTGATAAAATAGACTTAGTATTACATTACGTAGGTTGGTTTACTTCATTTTAACATGAGTTACAAAAATCTTGTGAAGTTGTGTTGGAGGAATGTAAGGTGCAAAAAAGGTGTCCTGTTTGTGGTGGATTTACAGTAGACTTCAAGATATATCATAATAGGTCTATTTGAAGCTAAAGTTGAAAGTCCTAAAATTGTATATTGCTATTATAACGAATAGAACAAAGATTTTTAATGAGTTGTGGGGAGAGATTTGATATGTGTGATACTCTTTTTGAAAAGAATGAAATAATTAATTTTATTAAACAAGTTTATAAAGACGAATTAGAAATTAGCAAAGTAAATGATAATGATAATTTTTTTGAATTAGGTGGAGATTCGTTATCAGCATTATTTATTATGACTAAAATAAATGAAACTTTTAAAATTGATTTAAAAATTCGTTTCTTATACATATATTATACTCCAATTGCAATGAGTGAATGTATATATAGAATACTAAAAGGTGAGGATGTAAGTTATGAATAAAACAAGTTTTTGGGTATCAATTATACCAATTTTATCCACTCTGATACTTGTCACTTTTACATTTATTTTTAATACAATAATATCAAAATTGAACCAAAGACGAGAGATATCCTCAAAAATAATCGAACAATTTTTTAAAGCTAGAGAAGAAATCGTAAATGAAATAAGTTTATTTGCAAGTATAAAATCTATTTCAGATATTAATTTTGAGGCAATACAAAAATATTCGAATGCATTAAATAATTTGTATTATAAGTATTACGACTTTTTGCCGAGCCCTGTAAAAGATTCTATATTGTGTTTAAGGGTTACAATAATTGATAAAAAAAATAGATTATTTAAAATGGAAAATAACATTTTACAGGTAATCAAAGAAGAAGAAATAGAAAAACATATAAAAAATTCATTTCCAATAGCGAATTCAGAATTTTTTACATACGGAATGATTCATACAAAAGAACATAATCAAAGAAGAATTGCATGTATAAATTTACAATCAAAATATGTATTGAATACTATGAATAAATTCTTTACAATGGAAAACCTTTTAAAGTGGATAAGAAATATGGAAAAAGAGAAGAAAAGCTAATTAGAATTAATTATATTATATGGTTTTACTACTTTGGGAATTTTTATGTGGTTGCCTGAAATATTCATATCAAAACATATTTTGATTTTGCAGATGGAATAAAAAGCATTGTAAGTGATTGAGTTAATGGTGTTGGAGCTGTCGCAATAGTTTTTTAACATTGCATGGCTCCTTTTTTGCAATTATTTCAATTTGACCAATAGAATATTATATATTCAAAAAGGAATTATAATATTATCTGAAAGCCGTTATAAAATGATATTTTTTCGAATTTTTTAATATAGTATTGAACAAGGTTAAAATTCGTATTATACTATAACTAAAGTCAAAGAAAGTCAAAATCAATTTTAATAGAGGTGATGTTGTGGCAAGTTTGAGTGATTTGATTGAGGCTTTTATAAAACAAATGATGTCCGACACAAACGGGTCAATTGAACTGCAGCGTAATGAACTTGCAAACCAATTCAATTGCGTACCTTCCCAGATTAACTATGTAATATCAACAAGATTTACCGTGGACAGAGGCTACTATGTTGAGAGCCGAAGGGGCGGTGGGGGACATGTAAGAATAAAACGTGTTAATGTCAATATACCGGGAAATTACCTGATGCATATTATATCATCCATGGGCTCAAGTATATCTCAGCAGTCAGCAGAAGTGTTTATTAACAATTTTGTTGATTATGAGGTTATAAGCGAAAGAGAAGGATTTTTGATGAAAGCTGCTGTAAGTGATAAGATTCTTGGGGGGCTGCCCATGCCGGACAGAGATATTCTCCGGGCATCCCTGCTTAAAAATATGATTATGAGCTTACTGGTTTAGGAATATAGATTTAGGGTATTGTTTTTTTAGGAGGTAATTTTTATGCTTTGTCAGAATTGTCAGCAGAGAACTGCAAATGTACATTTTACACAGATTAAAAATAACACAAAGTTGGATATCTACCTTTGTGAAGAATGTGCACAGGAAATGAGCCATCAGGACTTTGTTTCTCCTTTCGGTTTTAATGACTTGATTAGCGGATTATTTGGGGCACAACTGAAACAGGAACCCGCTGTAAAGCTTAAATGCAAGAACTGCGGGATGGAGTATGATGAATTCCTGAAAACATCAAGGCTAGGCTGTACCCAGTGCTATAAGGTGTTTGCAGATAAACTGGAGCCTATAGTAAAAAGACTTCACGGAAATGGGGAACATCACGGAAAGGTTCCCACAAGGGTAAGCAGCAATGTAAATATTAACAATGAAATAGATAAGCTGAAACAACTTTTAAATGAAGCTGTTAAGGATGAGAAATATGAGGAAGCCGCAAAAATTCGGGATAGGATAAAAAGTCTGGAGGTGGGACAATGAGTAAAATACCTGCAGAAAAAGGCCCTGAATTTGACATTGCAGTTTCAAGCAGAGTAAGACTGGCAAGAAATTTTGCTGATATCCCGTTTTCAGCAAAAATGAATACAAAGCATCAAGCTGATTTAATTAAAAGAATGCAGGAAATAATGTCAGGATTTACTGTTTATGGTAAGCTAATGTTTGCAGACATGAATACTTTACATCCGGTAGATAGAATTTCATTGATGGAAAGACACCTGATTAGTCCGGAGTTGGCTGACAGTAAGGAAAACAGCGGAGCGTTCATAAATGAGAATGAAAACGTAAGCATAATGGTAAATGAAGAGGATCACTTACGGGTTCAGTCTATTTTTCCGGGGATACAGCTTGAAAAGGCATACAAGGTATGTGACGAAATTGATACACTTATTGCTGAAAAAGCAGACTATGCCTTTGATGACAAATATGGATATCTTACAAGTTGTCCCACAAATATCGGTACAGGGATGAGGGCATCAGTAATGCTGCACCTACCTGCATTAGTTATGACAGGTTATATGAAATCCATATTGGAAAGTTGCAATAAGGTTGGTGTAACTGTACGTGGAATATACGGGGAGAACAGTGAAGCAGTGGGGGATATGTTTCAGGTATCAAACCAAGTGACACTTGGCAGAAAGGAAGAAGAAACAATTTCCAGTATTGATGGTATATGCAAGCAGATAATTGACAGAGAAAAGATACTAAGACTTCAGCTATATAAGAAAAACATATATAGATTTGAGGACAGGATATTCAGATCTTATGGAATTCTTCAAAATGCAAGAATTCTTTCGTCCCAAGAATCTTTCAAACTCCTTTCAGATGTAAGACTTGGAGTAAGTATGGGAATAATTAGTGATATAGATATAGTGACACTTAACGAAGCTATGGTGTTGTCACAGCCTGCAACACTGCAAAAAATGTCAGGGAAACCCCTTGAACAGGACGAAAGAGATATAAAGAGGGCTGAACTTATCAGAATGAAAATTACAAAATAAGTATACGAGAGGTGATAAAAGATGTATCAACGTTTTACAGAAAAGGCAGAGAGGGCAATAGGATTTTCCCAGCAGGCTGCTGTAGATTTGGGACATAATTATGTGGGTACTGAACATATACTCTTGGGACTTGTAAAAGAGGGAACAGGTGTTGCAGCCAGAGTACTTCAGGGGCAAGGAATAACCGAGGAGAAAATTCTCAAGGAAATAGAAGAACTTATTGGTAAAGGAGATGCTGAAGGTACACAGCCTGTAGGGTTTACTCCAAGAACCAAAAGAGTGCTTGAGCTTGCTTTTAAAGAAGCGAGAAGGATGGGACAGGGATACATTGGAACAGAACATCTTCTTCTTGGAATTATGAAAGAGGGAGAAAGTGTTGCAGTTAGAATTATGATGGATTTGGGAGTGGATCCCCAAAAGCTACTTAACGAACTTGTGAAAATTCTTACGGAAGAGTCTCCAGGTTCCAACGGTTCTGCAAAGAGCAGCAATTCTAACTCAAATACTCCGACTCTCAACCAGTTTGGAAGGGACCTGACTGATATGGCCAGAGACGGAAAAATTGACCCTGTTATAGGACGCGACAAGGAAATAGAGAGAGTTATTCAGATTCTTAGCAGAAGAACCAAAAACAACCCATGTCTCATAGGTGAACCGGGTGTTGGTAAGACTGCTATTGCAGAAGGTCTGGCTCAAAAAATTGTTGAAGGTAATATTCCTGAGATTTTAAGCGACAAGAGAGTTGTTACTTTGGATTTATCCTCGATGGTTGCAGGCGCAAAGTATAGGGGAGAATTTGAAGATAGACTTAAAAAGGCCATGGAAGAGATTCGAAAGGCTGGAAACGTAATATTGTTCATTGATGAGTTGCATACCATTGTTGGTGCAGGAGCAGCCGAAGGGGCCATTGATGCATCAAACATACTTAAGCCTTCCCTTGCAAGAGGTGAAATTCAGGTCATCGGTGCTACAACCTTGAATGAATACAGAAAACACATTGAAAAGGACGCAGCTCTGGAAAGAAGGTTTCAGCCTATAACCGTAGGAGAACCTTCAAAAGAAGAGGCTGTTGAAATATTAAAGGGTGTTCGTGATAAATATGAGGCGCACCACAGAGTAAAGATAACTGATGATGCACTTGAAGCCGCAGTTAAGCTGGGAGACAGATATATAACAGATAGGTTCCTGCCGGACAAGGCTATTGACTTGATTGATGAGGCAGCTTCCAGAATAAGACTCAAAACCTTTACTGCTCCACCTGATTTAAAGGAAATGGAGGAGAGGGTTGAAAAGCTTAGCAAGGAGAAGGAAGATGCCATCAGGTGTCAGGAATTTGAAAAGGCAGCAAGAATAAGAGATGATGAACAAAAACTTAAAAATGAGCTGGATAAGATAAGGGATCAATGGCACCAGAAGAATCAAACAAAAACAGATACGGTTACAGAAGATGACATAGCTGATATAGTTGCCAGCTGGACAGGGATACCTGTAAAACGACTGGCTGAGGAAGAGTCCGAGAGACTCCTGAAAATGGAAGAAACACTCCACAAACGTGTAATCGGTCAGGATGAAGCTGTAAAATCAATATCAAAAGCAATCAGAAGAGGACGTGTAGGGTTAAAAGACCCTAAAAGACCGGTAGGCTCATTTATATTTATGGGCCCTACGGGAGTCGGTAAGACTGAACTTTGTAAAGCATTGGCAGAAGCAATGTTCGGTGATGAAAAGTCAATGATTCGTGTTGATATGTCCGAGTTCATGGAAAAGCACAGTGTATCAAAACTGGTTGGTTCACCTCCGGGCTACGTTGGTTATGACGAGGGCGGACAACTTACTGAAAGGGTAAGAAGAAAGCCGTACTCAGTACTTCTGTTTGATGAAATAGAAAAGGCACACCCTGATATTTTCAATATATTGCTTCAAATACTGGAAGATGGAAGACTTACTGATTCACAGGGACGTGTAGTGGATTTCAGGAACACCATTATAATCATGACTTCAAATGTGGGAGCAAGAACCATTACTGAGCCTAAGAGACTTGGATTCTCAGCTTCAAATGATGAGAGTGCAAAGAATTATGAGGATATGAAGAACAATGTAATGGGCGAGCTCAAAAAGATGTTCAGGCCGGAGTTCCTTAACAGAATTGACGATATAATTGTTTTCCACCCATTGAGCAAGGAAAACATAAAAGAAATTGTACGTCTCATGTTGGATGTTCTTGTAAGCCGCCTAAAGGCTAATGAAATAACAATGGAAGTAAGTGAAGAGGCTATGGGCCATCTGGCTCAAAAGGGCTTTGACCCTGTGTTTGGAGCAAGACCCTTAAGACGTGCAATACAAAGCATGGTGGAGGATAAGCTTGCCGAAGACATGTTGGAAGGCAAGGTAAAGGCAGGAGACAGCATCAAAATTGACTTTGACGGAGAAAACATTGTTGTTAATAAGAAGTAAGGTAAACTGTTATTTCCGATTAAATTAAAAAAGAACATGGGAATTTAAAACCCCTCTTTGGCGACAATAGCCAAACGAGGGGTTTTTGCTTACTTGGATTATTTCCTGTATATTTGACTGACTGATATCAACGGAATACAATTATTTACATAAGTTGGATTAATTGTAATAAACTCAAATATCGGAAAGGAAGTCTGTATTATGATTGTATATAAGCTTTTAAAGACTCCGTTACAATATTACGTTTATGACAGGAATAAGAACAAGATCCTAAATATAAGTAAAGAAGAATATCAGGAACTAGGCAGATTAAGTAAAAAGCAAATTACTGAAAAAGAAGCAGTCTGTCTTAAAAAATACCAGAGATGCGGATATTTAATAGATAATGTTGTTGAAAAAATAGTTCATCCGGAAACCAAATACATTAAACATTATCTGGACCACAGAGTACAGTTCCTCATATTACAGGTTACACAAAGCTGCAATTTAAGGTGTGATTATTGTACATATTCAGGCCAATATAATAACAGGATTCACTCCGGCAAGTCTATGACATGGGAACTGGCGAAAAAGTCAATTGACTATCTATATGATCATTCAAATGAAATTGGAAAAGTAAGAATAAGCTTTTACGGCGGAGAACCATTGCTTAGATTTGATTTAATAAAGAAATGCGTAGAATACGTCAAAGAAGCTTATCCCGATAGAATCACAAACTACGGAATCACTACAAACGGCACACTTCTTTCAGGTGAGATAGCTGAATTTCTAATAAATAATCATTTCTCTATTACAATAAGCCTCGACGGTTCCAAGAAGGATCATGATGCAAACAGAAGGTTTGCAAATGGAGAAGGAAGCTTCGATACTATCATTAATAATATTAAAGAGATAAGTAAACATAACAAGGAATTTATTAAAAATATAATATTTAATACTGTTTTAAATCCAAAATCTGATTATGGTACGGTGAGAAATTATTTCAGTTCAGAAGATGTTATATGTGATGCTGAAGTCGGCCTTAGCCTTATGGAAGAAATCAACTATAAGGGGGACATCTCTTTTAGCAATGAATTTATTAATATAAGAAGATATGATTACTTTCTATTATTAATGGCCATGGTAAAGAAATTAAAAAAAGAAGCAATACCAAAGTTTATGTCTGAAATAAAAGCAGGTATTGATATTGATTACTCTACAATGGAGGATGTTAATGACCTGAATAAAACATGGCACCACGCAGGACCTTGTATTGCCGGTGCAATGAGAATGTTTGTTAATACAGATGGTATGATATACCCATGTGAAAAAGCGGTTGAAACCAGCAAAGCTACGATAATAGGCAAAATGGATGAAGGCACAGACCCGGAAAAGTCGTCAAAGGTAATCAATATAGGAAGAATAACCGAAAAGGATTGTAAAAACTGCTGGGCCATAAACTGGTGCTCTATGTGTGCATTATTTGCTGAAAAGGACGGAAAATTTGATCCGGCTACCAAGAGGAAGAATTGTGCCAAATCTCTTATTGAAGCTCAAGAAAAACTTCTAAACATATGCGCTTTAAAAGAATTCGGATATAAGTTTGGAAAGGAGGAAATGTATGTATAAAATTCTGGTTTACCCCTTCAGTATGGAAGATAACTGTATAGTAAAATACCGTAATATGCTTAGGGGCTACGAACTTACAAGTCTGGTATGTCTTGAGGGTGCATATGAAAACGGCAGAGATGCAGGAGGGTTTGACGAAGTTGAAACCGGTTTGATAATAAGTGATGACTATAATATGGAAATTGAAAAATGTGATGTAGTACTTTTATTGGAAAAAAATTTTAATGAATTGAAAGACACATATATTAAAAGGATTAACACTGCTGTATCAAAAAACAAAATTGTTATGACCAATAAGATGATATACGACTTTTGTCTCAAAGAGTTTTCAGGTAATAAGAATATCAGAATACTGGACAATGTTCAGGAGACCGGATTGAATTATTTCACATATGACAAGAGAATGACACAACCGGATATTCCCGTGATTACTGTCATGTCCATGGGAGAAAACTGCAATAAGTTTGAGGCACAGCTTGACCTTAGAAAAAAATTTCAGGATAAGGGTTACAAAGTGTTACAGTTTGGTACAAAAGATTATAGTGATTTATTCGGTTTTAAAAAGATTCCATCATTTCTTATGGCAAAAAATATTTCCATTGATGAGAAAGTATATATGTTTAATTACTATATAAACAGAGAAGTATTAAAGGATGATTACAATGTGATTATTATAGGTGTTCCAGGAGGTCTACTTCCTGTTAACAGGTATGTCACGAATTACTTTGGAGAGATTCCTCTAATTGTATCTTCTGCAATGAATATAGATATAAATGTTCTATGCTCGTATCATAATGATGAAATAAAGGTAGAGAATCTGTATGAATGCCGCAACTTCTGCAAAGGAAGGCTGGGATGTTTTACAGATTATTACTATATGTCTGACAGACAATTTAGGATTTCTTATGAACATCATATAGAATACATTATTCTGGATAGACAACACTGTGTAAATAATATACCGATTATAAACGATGAAACACTTAAATTCTGTCATGTGTTGGATACGGATGTCAAGGATAACCTACTGAACTCCTTGGTAGAAGAATTAGAAGAAAATGTGGCACTTGTTTAAAAAGGGGGAACTTATGAATAAAAGCGATGTAATGAATGAAATAAAAGAAACTGTTTTGAGGATAACGGGGATTACTATAAAAGATGAAAATGAAAATATTATTGGATGCCATCATAATTATCCAATTATATATGCCATATATATTGTAGATGAACTTGAAAAAAAATTCGGAAAAGAGATTTCAAATATATTTGCTGAAAATGATTATACCGTTTGGAAATTATCCAATCTGGCAGAGGCCATAATGAATATATGCAGTAATTCTTCGGATAAGCTTCAGGCAGTTTAATGATAGCAGGGGTACATCATTTATTTATTTTAAATGATTACATAAAAAACTTTTAAGGAGGTATTTTATGAAAAAATTATCCAAAAGAAACGAGCTAGTGCCTAACACAGTTATGGCATTTGCAGTATGTTCTTGCTCTTGTGGTTGTTATGGTGGATGTGTTTCAAGGTGTGCAGGTGCTCCGGGAGCAGATGGTGCTATCAACAGCAGTCTCAGTGGAAGCATGAATTATAAAGTTTACTCAGCGGCTAGAGAATACGCTTGATAAAATTCCCTACTTCAAAAAGGAGTACCAGTCGGTACTCCTTTTATTATCCGTTGCTGTTCTCCAATTCGTTTATACTAATCTGTCTTGTATGGACGGTGTGGTTCCATTCTTTGTTGTTTTTCTCCAGAAAGCCTTGTATTGTAATGGGAACCCAGGTCAGACAATAGTACGGGTAGATAACAAACCCAAGTATCACCTTCAGGCTGAACTTTTTCTCTGCCAGAATAATCAGCGGCCCGTAGAGTACTTCAAAGAGGCCCATTAAATACCATACCTGAACTGGAAATACATATTGTACGCTGTAAAGAGGAAATTGGGGATAAACCGTTTGAACCCACATCATAACAGTCATTAATCCCACAAAAATAAATCTTATGGGCTGAAACAAATATAAGGCACAATCAAGAGAGGTAAGGTCACCTTTAATAAAAGCCTTTTTGAATAAAGCTCCAAGATATTTTTGTGCACATTCAGCATGACCCTGCATCCATCTTTTTCGCTGGTTCCAGGACTGTCTAAGTGTAATGGGTTTTTCATCGTAAACCACGGCTTCGTGGGCCCATCCTATTTTAACGCCGTTTAAAGCAAGTTTCATGGTATATTCAAGGTCTTCGGTCAAACATGTAGCTCCCCATTTTAAGGATTTAAGTATTGAAGTATCAATACAAAATCCGGTTCCGCACAGACCGCAGCTTAGATTGAGATAGTATCTCGGTAACTGAAATATCCTGTTTGAAAGCCAAAAAGCAATGGAGTAAGAGCAGGTTATCCAACTGTCATACGGGTTTTTACTGTCAATGTAACCTTGAACCACCTTGAAGCCCTTGCACATCTGCTTATTCATTTCCAATAGAAAATTTGGCGAGACAAGATTATCAGCATCAAAAACAGCAATGGCATCATAATTTGTATCCATATGAAAAATTCTGTTAAACATCCATTCTAGTGCATGTCCTTTACCTCTTTTGAAGGCATCCTCACGGATATGTACCTTGGCTCCGAACTTTCGGGCAATTAAAGCAGTATTGTCTGTACAATTATCAGCTATTACAAAAACATCATATAAATTTCTGGGGTAATTTAGTTTAAATAGGCTGTCTACAATATGTCCGATCACAAGCTCCTCGTTATGAGCAGCTACTACTAGAGCAAACTTTTTTTTAGGTACAATAGTTCGTGAAAGTTTTTCTTTCCTCTTAATCCAACCGAATACAGATATTCCGAAAAAATAGCAGCCTGCTATGAATACTAATATCTGTAAAAGCTCGCTTATATAAAATATTAAATTAATAAATAAAGTTTGCATTTTTTCCTCCAAAATAGTATTTATCCGAAATAGTTTGTGCATAAACTGATTAAATTATTTATATAATTTGATACTCTGTAAATTCAATATGCTATAATGAGGTAGTAAAATGCGGAGGTTTTTATGCAAAAATCATATTATAACAACGCAATCTCAGGGAATTCTTCAATGTTGGCATGTTTTAGCGAAAAAGCAGAACTTTTAAGACTTTTTTGGCCTGATATTGATTACGTACAGCATTTGGATAAAATGTTTCTGGGATTATATGACAAAAATAAAATCGGAAGCACTGTATGGCTTAATGACATCCGATGTGATAATCATCAGGAGTACCTGCCTGATTCCAATATAATTAAAAACACGGTTACAAATTTTTTTGACGGATATAAGGTAGTACTATATGACTTTGTACATCCTGAAATGGATGTTTTGGTAAGAAGACTTGAAATTGAGAATCTTCATAATGAGAGCAGGGAATTAGGACTAATGAGTTTTTCAGCGGCCACCAGCAGTGATTCTGAGGTGGCATGCAGCTTATTTGATTTCAAAAATGAAGCAATGGTTCACTACAAGCCGGACAGCTATATTGCCATTACTTCAGATATTCCGGTATACCAGTTTCAAATCGGAAATAATGCCAATGATGCGGCAATTAATACATATCTGTACGGCAAGGACGATATAGGAATGATGAAGGATGCAGCCGTTTCATGGGAACTTGGAGTTTTCCAGCCTCACGATGTAAAGACTGTTAATGTGTATATATGTGCAGCAGACAGCCTGAAATCCTGTAAAGCACTTGTTAGAAAAGTTAAAACAGTAGGAGGGCTCACAGCTTTAAGGGAAACAGGACAGTACTGGAAGGACTATCTTGAGAAAACAATACAACTAAAGTCAGGTAACACACTTTTGGATGAATTGTACAAAAGGTCACTTCTTGTATTCAAGTTAATGTACAATAAAAACAGCGGAGGATTAATGGCTGCTCCAGAAGCCGATGAATACTTCACGAAATGTGGAAAATATGCTTACTGTTGGGGAAGAGATGCGGCTTTTATAACGGGTGCATTGGATATTGGCGGGTTAAGGGAAAGTGTAGCCCATTTCTATAAATGGGCTGTAAAGGTTCAGGATGAGGACGGTAGCTGGCAGCAAAGATATCATATGAATGGTAATTTAGGCCCGTGCTGGGGTCTTCAGGTGGATGAGACAGGGACAATTATATGGGGAATGTTGAACCATTACAACTATACAAAAAACACAGATTTTCTTAAATCCGTGTGGGATAGCGTTAAGGCAGCGGCGGATTTCCTTGTAAAGTTTATAGACAGTGAAACAGGTCTTCCAAGCCCTAGCTTTGATTTATGGGAAGAAAGGTATGGCGAACATGCATATTCTTCTGCTTCGGTATGTGCAGGGCTCAGGTCAGCGGCGGAAATAGCACGTATTCTTGGAAAAAAACCGGAAGATTTTATTTTATGGGATCAAACTGCAGACAATATTAAAAAAGCAATAGTAAAATACTTCTGGAAAGAAGACTACAGACGATTTATCAGAAGTATCAGGGTAAAACTAAACGGCTTTGGACAGGAACCATCCGGTGATACTTTGTTAGTTACAGTAAATCCAAAGGGCTACGTGAGGGATGTAACCAAAGAGGATTGGATTGTAGATGTAAGCCTTGTTGGGCTGGGTATACCATTTGGAATTTTTGATTTGGATGATCCTATGCTGAAAGATACGGTTTGTTTAATTGAACAAGTCCTTACAGTACAAGGTGTGGGCGGTATAAAGAGATATGAAAACGACACATATATTGGTGGGAATCCTTGGATTCTTACTACCCTTTGGATAGCATTGTACTATGCGAAATCAGGTAACTATGAAAAGGCAAAGGAATACCTGGTATGGGCTGCAAACGGAAAAACAGACATGGGACTTCTGCCGGAACAGGTTAACAGAGATACGGGAAAGCCTGAATGGATAATTCCTCTTACATGGTCTCACGCAATGTACGTACATGTCTATTCTGAACTTATAAATGCAGGTGTACTGTGAAGTGTAAACATAAACTGTGTAAATTCAAAGTAAAAAATGGGGTTGGTTAACATAAAAAACAAGACGGTTTTCAAATGCAGCAATTGCGGATACGAATCCTCAAAATGGGTAGGGCGGTGTCCAGAGTGTGATAGCTGGAATACCTTTGAAGAAAGAGAAATACAAAATCAAAAGAATACCCGGTCAGTTTCGGTAAGAGTAACAAAGCCCATAGTAAAGCTGACTCACGTTAAAGCCGGTAACAGTGACCGTATTGTAACAGGCATCAGTGAGTTTAACAGGGTTATGGGCGGAGGAATAGTCAAGGACTCAATAACTATTATCACAGCTAAGCCCGGTGCGGGAAAATCCACTCTGCTTTTGCAGGTCGCAGGGGATGTTGCTTCAAAAGGGCTGAAGGTACTTTATGCATCCGGTGAGGAAAGCGAAAGCCAGATAAAAAGCAGAGCTGACCGGATTTTTAGTAAGATTCAGGATAATGTGTGGGTATATTCTGACAATAGTATGGATAATGTACTTAGTGTTGTATCAGAGGTAGACCCGGATCTCTTAATAGTAGACAGTATACAGACGTTTGTGCTGGAAGGTTTCCCCGGCTCAAGAGCAGGTTCACCTACACAGACAATGGAGTGTGCCAATGAACTTCTGAAACTGGCAAAAGACCCTGCACGCCCCAGAGCGGTTTTTCTGGTGGGACAGATGAACAAGAGCGAGGAAATCGCGGGACTCAGGGCTCTTGAACATTTGGTGGATGCTGTGCTTATATTGGATGGGGACAATGAAGAAGAGCTCAGAGGGCTTTCAGTATCAAAAAACAGGTTTGGCAGTACATGGGAACGGGGCTATTTTTCCATGACAGAAAACGGCCTTGAATCAATAGATAACCCGTCAGAGTATTTCATGACCACCAGGGATAAAAATGAAAAAGTGTCTGGAAGTGCACTTACAGTTGTAAAAGACGGTTCACGACCGATTATAGTAGAGATAGAAAGCCTTGTATCAAAGACGTATACGCCGTTTCCTTCCAGAATCGGAGAGTGTGTGAGAAGAGAACAGCTCAACACGCTGATATCAATACTTGAACAGAGGGGAAAAATATCTCTGTATGATAAGGATGTTGTTATAAAGACCACAGGGGGTTTGAAGTTTAAAGAGCCTGCTGTAAACTTGTCTATAATAATGAGCATTGTATCATCTGTTTTTGATAAGGAAATACCAAATGACACTGCTTTCATAGCCGATGTAGGACTTACGGGAGAACTAAAAAAGGTGCCTTCACTTGAATTGAGAATCAGAGAACTTGACAGGAGAGGGTTCAGACAAGTTTATGTAGCTAAGGGTGCACTCATAAGAGCACTTGACATAAAGAATATAAAAGTATGTGAGGTAAAGTCTATTCAAGAAGTAATAGGTATGGTTTTTAAATAATACAAATTGTTATATATATCAATTTATTGTAAAATAGTCTAGGGTAAATATAAAGAATAGAGTCAAATGGAGGAGCAATTTAAAATGAGGTTGGAGAGATTAAAAAATGACAGCTTTTTAGATGTTTTAAGGATGATGGCACCGGGAACTTCACTCCGAGAGGGTCTGGAAAACATATTAAAGGCAAAAACCGGTGCCTTGATTGT
>JAEYNY010000169.1 GCA_023412275.1 Bacillota bacterium | reverse complement strand
GCCCGGAAACATCGAGAGATGCCAATGGGTCAACAGGTACTACCGAAATAAGGTTTTACTTAATGTAGCTGGAGAGAAGTGGTCCAAAGCTGTATAGTGCTAAAACTCAACGAGTGAAGGTTATTTCTATGACATAAATCCGTCACTCGTTTTGCGATGGATTTTTTTATTTCTTTTAATTTCTTTAGGAGGTGAACGGTATGGATTGCGACCCTGATAGTAAATATCACATACGTAATTCAATAATTTGTAGGGGCTTGTTTGCTGTGCCGTTTACTTTGCCGACAAAGTAATGTATGCAAATAATCCCTTAATGTAAAACTATATAGAGAAGAGGGATATCTATGATTGAAATTTATAAAACAGTAAATAATGAAATAGCGCATGCAGATACTTTTGAGGACGGAGTATGGGTCAATCTCATTAATCCTACCGAGGAAGAAATTGTAAAGGTACACAATACATTAGGTGTGGAAATGGACTTTTTAAAGGCTGCATTGGATGAAGAGGAAAGAGCTCGTATTGAAAGTGACAATGGACAGACTCTCATAATCGTTGACGTGCCCATTGTAGAAAAAGAGGGTAAGCTCAATGTATATACAACCATACCTCTTGCAATTATACTTATAAAGCATATAATCATTACGGTTTGCCTTAAAGAAGATACAATACTTAATGATTTTGCAAACAACAGAGTTAAATCCTTTTTAACTCAATTTAAGACAAGGTTTGTGCTCCAGATTCTATACAGGAATGCAACAAGATACTTACAATACCTCAAGCATATAGACAAAACAAGCAGCAGAGTGGAGCAGGAAGTTTACAAGTCCATGAAGAACAAAGAAGTAATTCAGATGCTAAAACTTGAAAAGAGTCTTGTATACTTTTCAACAGCATTAAAATCCAATGAAGTTGTTCTGGAGAAATTAACAAAATTTGAGTATATAAAAAATTATCCGGATGACCAAGAACTTCTTGAGGATGTTATCATAGAAAATAAGCAGGCCATAGAGATGGCCAATATATACAGCAGTATTTTGTCGGGAACAATGGATGCTTTTGCTTCCGTTATATCAAATAACCTCAATATAGTAATGAAGTTTTTAACATCAGTAACGATTGTTATGGCAATACCTACAATGATTTCAAGCTTCTTTGGTATGAATGTAGGGATACCGCTCCACA
Organism: Bacillota bacterium; assembly: GCA_023412275.1. Lineage (GTDB taxonomy): Bacteria > Bacillota > Clostridia > Acetivibrionales > DSM-1351 > Ruminiclostridium. The sequence continues at coordinate 6,552 of JAEYNY010000169.1, read as the reverse complement.
GCCCAAATTCTTTTTGGTATATATTAATAATGGCGTTGGCTATGTGTTTGATTACAGGCTATGCTCTATACAAGAAAAAGTTATTTTAAATACAAAAAGGGATGTCTCAATAAGAGACATCCTATATTTATCTTTCACACATGTTTCCTGCACCGTCATAAAAACTTTCATCACAATTTCTTAAAAGGCCCTGACTATCATAAAAGTTTTCATCAGCTTTTCTTAGTATACTGAAATAATCAAAATAATCTTCGCCCGGATCGCGCAGTATTCCTTCTTTATCGAAGAAACTGTCTCCGGGATTTCTTAAAATTCCCCGGCCGTCATAATATTTTTCCTTACGGGAATACAAAACTCATCACTCTTTCTTTTAATAATCAAAAAAATTATAACATATTGCTCGAAAATAGCCAAAGTCATTTATTCTCGAAACTGACATGTTTATGTCTATGTACAAGGAGGTGTCATCAAAAGATGGCAAGCATGCATTATAGCTTCAAATTCCTTGTTTATATTAATTATATGTAAAGAAATTGATAATGTACAATTTTTTCTCGGAAATAATCTTCACATAAGGGCTAAACATTTTTTTAAGAGTGGAATTGTGCTATAATTCAAATATATTTTTGTAAGAAAATAGGTAATGATGTCTCTTGGAGGGTAATAAATGGAAATAAATACTCAAAATCAATTTGATATTGTAATAGTTGGGGCAGGTGCTGTAGGTTGTGCAATAGCAAGAGAGCTTTCCAGATACCAATTAAAAATTGCGGTTTTTGAAAAGGAAAGCGATGTAGCAGCCGGAACCAGCGGTAGAAACAGTGCTGTAGTACATGCAGGCTTTAACAATAAGCCAGGCAGTCTTATGGCAAAGTTTTGCGTGGAAGGAAATGAAGGCTTTGAAAGCTTGTGCAAAGAGCTGGATGTTCCATATAAAAAAACAGGAAAGCTAATAGTTGCTTTTGATGAAAGTGACTTTGCGGGAATAGACAAGTTAATTGAAAACGGTAAAAAGAACGGCGTAAAAGGTCTTGAATTTGTAGGCGAAGATGTTGTTAAAAAGCTGGAACCCCATGTTGGAGGGATAGGAGCAATGCTGTCTCCCAATACGGCAATAACAAACCCATTTCTGTATACGGTGGCTCTTGCCGAAAATGCTGTACAAAATGGAGTTAAGTTCTTTCTGGAAACTGAGGTGAAGGGAATTTCAAAAAGAAATAATCTCTTCCGTATAAAGGCCGGAGAATCGTATTACTACAGCAGATATGTCATTAATAGTGCAGGACTCTACTCAGACAGGATAGCTTCAATGGCAGGAGAAACAGGCTACAAGATTTATCCTTGCCGCGGAGAATACTTTATATTGGACAAACGTACAAGCCAATACCTGAATATGCCTGTTTACCCGGTTCCAAGACCCGGAATCGGAGGACTTGGCGTTCACCTGACACCAACAATGGAAGGAAATATACTTATCGGCCCAAGTGCAGAGTATATTAAAACAAAAAATGACTACAGTGCTACAAAGAATGTAATGGACAAGCTTTTTAAGGAAGCAAAGGAACTTCTTCCTCCCCTGAGCATGAAACATATTATACGCAGCTATACCGGTATTCGGTCAAAAATTGTAGGGCCTAAAACAGGGGGCTTCGGAGATTTTATTATAGAGGAATCAAAAGTAGTACCGGGTCTTATAAACCTTATAGGTATTGAATCTCCGGGACTTACATCCTCAGCTCCAATCAGCCGTATGGTTAGAGATATTATTGCAAATAAAGAAGATTTAATATCTAAAAATGACTTTATAGCCGAAAGAAAGGGAATTGTTCAGTTCAGGGAATTACCGATGGAACAAAAGCAAGCATTAATCAAAGAATGTCCTGAGTATGGAGAGATAGTCTGCAGGTGCGAGAGTATCACTAAAAAGGAAATACTGGACGCAGTAAATAATCCACTTGGAGTTACAACTCTTGCAGGAATAAAATACAGAGCAAGAGCAATGATGGGAAGATGTCAGGGTGGCTACTGTCTGACCAGAATTGTCGATATATTAAAAAATGAAAAAGGATTAAATCCTGAAGAAATAACTCTACGAGGTAAAAATTCAAAACTGTTTACCGGACAGGTAAAGTAAAAAAGTATAGGTGAGGCGTATGATAATAAATAAAGACTTAGTTATAGTTGGTGCAGGCCCGGCAGGCCTGGCTGCGGCTATAGAAGCTAAAAAGAACGGGATAGAAGATATTCTGGTGGTTGAAAGGGAGCCTATCGCAGGAGGTATATTAAACCAATGTATTCATGATGGCTTTGGTATTGTAAAGTTTAATGAAGCCCTGACCGGTCCGGAATATGCCAGAAAATATATAGACGAGGCTGAAAAGCTGCAAATAGAAATAGCAACAAACACCATGGTTCAGGATATTAACAGCAACAGGGAAGTTACCACCGTAAGCCCAGATGGAATAAAAACCTACAAGACAGGAGCTGTGATACTGGCAATGGGGTGCAGGGAGCGGACAAGGGGTGCAATATGTATACCGGGAACCCGTCCGGCAGGTGTCTTTACAGCAGGTGTAGCTCAGAACCTGGTTAATATCAGAAATATAATGGTAGGAAAAAAAGTAGTGATACTTGGCTCAGGAGATATAGGACTTATAATGGCAAGGCGGTTGACACTGGAAGGTGCTGAAGTTTTGGCCGTTGTAGAAAAACTTCCTTATTCCAGCGGACTGCAACGAAATATAACCCAATGTCTTGAGGATTTTAATATACCTCTTTTGTTAAGTCATACTGTGACAAATATAGAGGGCCATGAGAGGGTTAAAAGTGTAACTGTAGCAAAAGTCAATGAAAAGGGAGACCCTATACGTGGAACATCCATAAAATTTGACTGTGATACATTAATTTTATCGGTTGGATTAATACCTGAAAATGAGGTTGCTCTTAACGCCGGAATAATTCTGGATAATGTAACGGGCGGTGCGTCTGTGGATGAAAACCTGCAGACAAATATACCCGGAATCTTTGCCTGTGGTAATGTTTTACAGGTACATGATCTGGTCGACTATGTTTCTGCGGAAGGTGAACTTGCTGCCAAAAGTGCAGTTTCGTATATAAGAAATAATAAACCTATAGAATCAGAGATTACGGTTAAAGCCGGCAAGGGTATCAGATATGTACTTCCCCAAACCATTTCAGCAGACAAGGATATCACCTTTTCAATGAGGGTTAATAATCCTTCAAAAAGAAAAACAATAGTTTTTAATGACGGGGAAAAACAATTAAAGAAAATGTTCTTTGTGGCTCTAAATCCTGCCGAAATGGTAAGAATTGAACTGAAATCCCATGAACTCAATGATATAAGCGGTCTGGAGTTATGCATAGATGAATAAAAGCCGAGAAATAGTTTGTATAGTTTGTCCAAACGGCTGCAGAATGAACGTTGCCTACGATGAAAATAACAAAGTAACACTTGTGGAAAATGCTTCATGTAAAAAAGGTGAGGAATATGCTGTAAACGAAATACAATGTCCAAAGAGAAGTATTACTTCAACTGTGGGTGTGATAAACGGCGCTTTGCCTTTGGTAAGTGTCAGAACTGATAAGCCCATTCCAAAAGAAAAGATAGCCGCTGCTTTGGATGAAATAAGGAAAATCAGACTTGAAGCCCCGGTAACCTTTCATCAGATAATTATAAATGACCTTCTGGGAACCGGAGCACAGCTCATATCAACCAAGGAGGTTGCTAGAGTAGAAAAATTGTAAACTGGAGGTTTTAATGGAACAGGAAAAAGTCAATTGCCTTAAATGCAAACATTACTTTATAACTTATGATGCCAGAATGCCTTACGGCTGTAGACTTTTTGGTTTTAAAGGCAGACAGATACCTTCTGTTTCCGTTCGCCAGTCATCGGGGAACGATTGTCATGGCTATGATGTAAAGGACAAACAAAATAGGCCTTGAAAATAGAGTAAAATTTGTGAAAAAGTTTAGTACAAATTACCGTTATCTTATTGACAATGATTATCATTTTAAGTTAATATATTATTGAGAATAGTTATCAAAAAGGTGGCGGTTAATTTGACATTAGACAAAGTTAACAGAGGAGATATCATTGAGATTGTTAGTATAGAAGATAAGGATATCCGTGCCCAAGCAATCCGCCTTTGTATATACGAAGGTTCCAAACTGAAGTGTGCTGAAAAACTGCCGGCTGGACCGATAATATTGCAGAACAGACTTCAGGAAGTTGCTATCAGCAGAAAACTTGCAGAACACATAATTATTGAAAAAGTGAGCTGAACTAACCGAAATTATTGGTATGCCTGGGGGATATTATGGAAAACACTATTACTAAAAAAGATTTAAAGCATCTGGTGCTTGTGGGAAACCCGAATGTAGGGAAATCGGTATTTTTCAACGCACTTACAGGAATGTATGTTGATGTATCGAACTTTCCCGGTACTACGGTAGATATAAGCACCGGGCGTTATGGAGATTATATAGTAGAGGATACACCCGGAATATATGGTGTATCCTCATTTAATGATGAGGAAAGGGTTGCCAGAGATGTAATAATTAATGGAGACCTGGTATTAAATGTAATCGATGCGGTTCATATGCAAAGGGACATTTTTTTGACACAACAGCTTATTGATATGGGCAAAAAAGTAATTGTTGCAGTGAACCTTATTGATGAAGCCACTAAAAATGGTATTAAGGTAGATACCGCAGAATTGTCACGACAATTAGGTATAGAAGTTGTTGCTACTTCCGCACTCAAAGGTATTGGCATGAATGAAATTAAGCAAAAGATAGCCAATGCAAGGGTGGGAATAAAAACAGAAGGTGTTCAGGAGCTTTTGAATAATTATGACCTGAAGGAAATAACAGAAGCAGAAGCTTTGATGCTTTTGGAAGACGACGAGGTTCTTTCAAAAAGAAAGGGTTTGCCTACTGCAGGTAAACGGGAAGAGATTTATAAAAATAGGCGTCAAAGAGTAGATAAAATTCTGGAAAACGTTATTTCTGATTCATATAACGGAACTAGTTTGGGAACTACCATTGGAAGGCTGCTTTTAAAGCCTATTACAGGTATACCAATGCTCCTTGCAATAATGGTAGGTATGTTCTGGTTCATAGGAGTTTTTGTAGCACAGACAGTTGTTGATTTTACAGAAGGAAAAGTAATGGAGGGCTATTACAAACCTTTTATTGAATCAATTTTAAGTTTTATCCCTAAAAACTCCTTTATCGGAAGTTTATTGATTGGGGATTACGGATTGTTAACAATGACAGTAATTTATATACTGGGACTGCTGCTGCCTTTGACTATAGGATTTTACATGCTTATGTCAATTCTTGAAGACTCCGGCTTCTTGCCCAGAATTGCAGTACTTTCAGATAAAACTCTTTCAAAGGTTGGCCTTAACGGAAGGGCAATAATACCGCTTATACTGGGCTTCGGTTGTATAACTATGGCTACAATGACAACCCGTCTTTTAGGCTCAAGAAGAGAGCGGGTAATTGCTACGTTTCTATTGGGACTGACAATTCCATGCTCAGCACAGTTTGGTGTAATTATAGGATTACTGACACCTTTGGGAATGAAATATATAATAGCTTATACCGCATTATTAATTTTAATATTCGGCATTTCAGGAGTTCTAATGAACAAAATCCTGCCGGGAGAATCTACCCAGTTATTTATAGATTTACCGCAAATAAGGATGCCTCAGTTTAAGAATGTTATGAAAAAGACATTTGTAAAGGCAAAAGCCTTCCTTATTGAGGCTACTCCAATATTTGCTCTTGGTGCGGTTTTAATAACGGTATTGCAGTACACGGGTCTCCTTGGAACAATCGAAAATGCCATATCACCTTTGACGGTTCAATGGCTTAAGCTGCCTGAACAGGCATCTGTAGTCTTTATAATGGGAATTATTAGAAGAGACTTCGGTGCGGCAGGACTAAGTCACATGGTACTGACAAATCCGCAAATGCTGGTGGCACTTATTACTATTACGTTATTCGTACCATGTGTAGCTTCAATTATTATGATATTTAAGGAAAGATCAAAGTTGGAAGCAACAGCAATCTGGCTTGGAAGTTTTGCTATAGCATTTTTGGTAGGAGGAGTTCTGGCTCAGTTGATAGTCTGACAAGGAGGCATGAATTATGTTAGTTGTGTGCAGCCAGTGTAAATATCAGTTTGAATATAATTCAGAGAAAAAAGAAAATACAAAGTGCCCAAGATGTGGTAAAATATTTATAGAAAAGCGGGGATGTGAAAATTGTAAAGGATGTTCATTGTGGAAAACCTGCAAAAATAGTTGAAGGAGGACTATCTTTTGAATACTGGCGATAGCAGCTTTTTAAAAGAAAAATTAAAGGAATGCGGATACAAATTTACAGGGCAAAGAGCGGCAATCCTTGATACATTGGTTCAGTGTTCGGGACAACACGTAAGTACTGAGGAGCTGTTCAATATGGTTAAAGCCAAGCATCCTGAAATTGGCCTTGCAACAGTGTACAGAACTATGGTTTTGTTG